>NZ_DFDO01000218.1:3990-7423 GCF_002367915.1 Acinetobacter sp. UBA3025 | reverse complement strand
GTAATATCCAGGCGGCCTTCATTATCGATGGTGGCCTTAATAAAACGGCGTTTGAGCTGGAATAGTTCCAGATAATCCACAAAATCGCTTTTGATAAAACGCAGGCTGCGTAAATATTGTAATTCGTCTTCTTTAAATTTGAGCTGACACAGCAAATCCAGTTGGTGATTCAAATCATCCAGAATATCCGTCAGCGGATATTCCGTATCTTCCAGGTTGCGACAACGGAAATGATAGACACTATGCGTTTGTGGAAACTTGTGTAATACCACTTGTAGCATGGTGAATTTATACAAGTCAGTATCTAACAAAGAGTGGATAATTGGAGCCATAACTAAGGGAAATATCGCTGTGCTTATCCCGCATTAAAGCACAAAAGTTTAGGCAATATTGCAGGATTTACGTACAGCTAGCTGAATTATCGACAAAAGTTCAAGAAAATAAACTGCTTCCTGCTCGGTTATTTGACTGCTTTCAGCCCGTTTTCCTGTTCCTTGATAATTTTCTGTAGCTGCTTTTCCTGACCGATCACCTTGGCAAATTCAGCTGTGGTTTTTTGCCCGGTTTTCTTGGCTTGGGCATCACAGTCTACCTGACGCAGCTGTTTTGCAATGGCAAATTCCATTTTAAACAAGGCGCCCATCAAGGCCGTATTGCCACGGTTGTCCCGGGCGCAGCGGTCTGCCCCTTTGGCCAGTAAGGTGGTCACAATATCCTGATGGCCATAATAGGTCGCCATCATCAATGGGGTATAACCATCTTGATTACGTACATCGACTGGAAAGCCATGTTTTAAAAATTCATTGATCACTTCGCTATTGCCGATTTTAGCAGCAGCAAAAAACAGATCGATCAATTCCTGTTGTGAGGCCATCTGAACGCTTGCCGCAGTTTTTGCAGGGGAGACATTCTTCACTTCAGCAGCAGTTGCGAATGCGGAGCTAAAGGCAAGAATACTGGCTAAAAATGCATATGGCAGAACTTTCATGATGAACTCCAACAGAAATCGAAAGGAAAATTTAAGTCTTGAAAGACTCAATTGACCTGAGATGAAATAAAAAACGGAGTGCCTGTAAAACTCCCCCTAGGGTGCAGGAAAGGTTTGGAGTATTACAGGACTTTTTGGAGGTGATGCGCTATGCCCTAGTCACCAGTTCCTCAAGACCAATCGGAATTAGTCTTTTAATTTTGCAGCTTTGGCCTTAACGATGGCGATGTCGCCATTTACAGCTTTGGTCATACGCATACCGTAGTCCGCATCTGCCTTATAGAAGTAAGACAACATAATGTGCTTGGTTTCTGAATCTTTGACATTGCCTAAGTCAGCCGCCAGATTCATGATTAGGTCATCTTTTTCTTTGGCAGTATAAGAGCGGTAAAGTTCACCGGCTTGCTTAAAGTTTTGCTCTTTAGTACCGATCTGCTGAACATGACCAGTCAATGGAGTTTCAACTGCACGCGCTTTTTCAGTCGCCGGTTTAGGCTCTTTACGGCTTGGCTCGTAGTTCACATCAGAGTCACGTTCAGACACATTCATGTGACCTTCCTGGTTGTTGTTGTTCACATTCACCACAGGACGGTTTACCGGAATTTGCTGATGGTTCACACCTAGACGGTACATTTGTGTATCTGAATAAGAGAAGATACGGCCTTGAAGCAAACGGTCTTCAGAGGGTTCGATACCTGGTACCAGATTACCTGGTGCAAATGCAGCCTGTTCAGTTTCATTGAAGAAGTTCTTCGGCATACGGTTCATCGTCAATGTACCGACTTTTACTTCTGGAACCAGATTGGTTGGCCAGATTTTGGTTGGATCTAGCGGATCGAAATCAAAGCTGTTCAGATCTTTAGGATCAAGCACCTGAATATATAGATCCCATTTCGGGAAATTACCTGCATAGATGTTGTTATAAAGATCGTTGGTCAAGTGGTTGAAATCTTTACCTTGTTGAACAGCCGCTTCTTTGACGTTCAGGCCCTTCACGCCCTGTTTAGAGCGGAAGTTGAATTTTACGTACTTGTATTCGCCTTTGTTGTTATACAGTTTGTAGGCATGTACACCGAAACCGTCCTGTTCGCGGTAGCTGGTTGGGACACCTTGCTTGCCATAAACATAAGTCAGCATGTTGGTTGCCCAAGGCTGGCTAGACAAGAAGTCAAACACACGGTTGGCATCTTGTACATTTGTGACCGGGCTTGGTTTCATCGCATGGATGAAGTCCGGGAATTTAATCGCATCACGGATAAAGAAGACTGGCGTCTGGTTACCGACTAAGTCCCAGTTACCTTCCTGAGTATAGAATTTGATGGCGAAACCGTGAGGATCACGTAGGGTTTCTGGTGAACCTTTACCATGAATGACGGTAGACATGCGCACAAAAACTGGAGTTTTGGTACCGGCCTTAAATAAAGAAGCAATTGTTAAATCAGACAGATCTTTCGTAGTAACGAATTCACCATAAGCACCTGTACCACGTGCGTGAACCACACGTTCAGGAATGCGCTCACGGCCAAAACGTTGCAGTTTTTGAACCAGTTGTACATCTTGCAACAAAGTTGGACCTTGTGGACCCGCAGTGATCGAGTTTTGGTTATCACCGACAGGTGCCCCGTTATCTTTGGTTAATGGCGCAGCTTGTGCAGCTGTCACCGTTGCAAGCATTGCAACAAGTAATGAGCGCTTAAACATTTCTAAATCTCTCAATTTAATACCTTTCCTGCATGCAGCTAAGATACTTGAGAGCGAAAAATAGATAAAACAGATAATTTTTATTATTATGATCGTGTTTTTAGATAACTTAAAATATTATCAATGATAATCAATAAATTAAGCCCATTTTTTAGACATTAACTTAATAATAGATGAGTCTGATCTTGCTACAATGGCGGCAATTTTGAATCTGACTGAAATTGATTATGCGTGCATTATTACAACGGGTACTCGAAGCCAAAGTCGTGGTCGATGGTGAAACCACCGGAGAAATTGGCAAAGGTATTCTGGTTTTTCTGGGCTTAGGTAAAGCAGATAATCTGGAAAAAGGCAAAAAACTGATTGATAAAATATTGAAATATCGCTTCTTTGATGATGAGCAAGGCAAGATGGGCTGGAATGTCAGTCAAGCCAATGGCGGTTTACTGCTGGTGTCCCAATTTACCTTGATGGCGCAAACCCAAAAAGGCTTACGTCCAGATTTTGGTCCAGCCATGCCGCCAAGCGATGCCAAGGCCTTATATGAACAGTTGGTCGAATATGCCCAAAGCCAGTTCGACAATGTACAAACCGGTATTTTTGCAGCTGATATGAAAGTGCATCTGGTCAATGATGGACCGGTAACGTTTAATCTGGAAGTTGAATAAACCGTCATTGTTTCAGAATGAAAAAAGCCCTCTAAATGGGGGCTTTTATATGATAATCCTCCCCGACCCCCTCCTA
>NZ_DFDO01000218.1:0-3894 GCF_002367915.1 Acinetobacter sp. UBA3025 | reverse complement strand
CTCCCCGACCCCCTCCTTTAATTAAAGCAGGAGGATTAGGAGTTATTTACCAGTTTTCTCTTTAATAAACTGACGTGCCATTTTCACTTTATCTTTGACCGGTTTTGGCAGTTTAGGCGGAATCATTTTCGCAACCTGGTTAAACCAGACTAGCAGACCAAAATCGCCTTCCATTTTAATCGTGCCACTTTGCATACCGGTCATGAATGCCGTCGGATCACCTTTAAGCAACGTTTTTACACCCTGTTCACTATCAGCAAATTGCAGCACGAAATCAGCTTTCTCTGCATCACCTGAAACGGTATCGATATGACCATTATTCACAACGATCTGACGTGCCATTCCCTCATCTGTTCCGATCTGGATACGGAACTGGCGTTCATGTACCAATTCAATAAATTTCGGGCTGGTGCGTGCTAACTGCTTCATACGTAATGCAAGACCTGCGACCAGCAAATCAAGTGGATCGGTACTGAGGTCAACAAGAGGAAGTTTGAGCACAGGAATGGAGGACAGTTTCATGGAATTATGCCTATTCTAATTGTACGAAAATTGACAAATATCCTAGCATAGATCAAAGCTAGGCAGATGCAGGACTTTGTATCATATTTCTAAACGAAAAATGCACCCGCAGGTGCATTATTTCGCTGATATTAGAGAACTTAACGGCTAGATAGCTGCTGCTGGTCATCTTCATACACTGGTGTATGTTCGATATAACGGCGTTTAGCCAAAGCACGCTCTGCACGTCGATCTTCACGCAATAACAGTAAGGTCACTACGACCATCACGGTCGTTAAAGCTGTCAGATAGCTATATGTCATCGGGAGCTCAAACAAGGCTTGAGTACCTACTCGAATCACTTCGATCAGGCCCCAGGCCAGCATTCCCGCAGCCATAAAACTTAACCAGCGACGATAAGGCGAGAAGAAAACAGCAAGCACAGCCGCGGCGACTAAACTAAAGCCTACGAGAGTTGCTAGATTCGCTGTTACCATATAAACCCCTCCATCCAAAAGAATAGTGTGTATGCTTGATATTGCAACCGTACTACCTATTGAATTTCGTTAAATCAATAAAATGGAATGTGTTGATTTGTATCTCTATGCATGCATTATGCTGAGTTTTTTACATAAAAAAAGTCCTGCTTTCTCCCCTTACGACATACTCTGTCGCGATATTATTTTGTCATTACATTTTTTATTTTCACAGTATTTGTGGATCAATTGCTGCGTCGATGTTGGCGTGTCATTACAAAATCATATGCCCTTTCATCGACTTAAAAAAAATATTTTCCGTTTAAGATGATCGGGGTATTTATAGACAAGCTGCGCCGTCCCTCGATAAAAGTTAAGCTAAAAATATAAAAAAACGCGACCCCAAGGCCGCGTTGGATTTTACCGCAAAGCTATGTATTACGCGCGGCTCAGATCTTTATCATGTACACCGAGCAGGTAGAGCACGCCATCCAGCCCCACACTGGAAATGGCCTGATTGGCATTCTGACGAACCAAAGGTTTGGCACGGAAAGCCACCCCTAGACCCGCAATTGAAAGCATTGGCAGGTCATTGGCACCATCACCCACAGCGATGGTCTGCTCCAGAGAAATTCCCATATTGTCGGCAATTTCACGGAGCAATAAAGCCTTGCGTGCGCCATCCACAATATGACCTTTAACTTCGCCTGTCACCACGCCATTCTGCACATCCAGAATGTTGGCATGAACTTCATCAATTCCTAGTTTGGCTTGCAGATATTCTGCAAAATACTGGAATCCGCCAGACAGAATCGCAGTACGGTAGCCCAGTGCTTTCAGGGTTGAAATCAGACGTTCTGCACCTTCAGTCACGGTCAGACGTTCTGCAATTTTTGGCAATACCGATGCATCCATGCCTTTTAATAAAGCAACACGAGCACGGAAACTTTGCTGGAAGTCCAGCTCGCCCTGCATCGCGCGTTCAGTAATTTCAGAGACTTGAATACCCACACCTGCTTCGATCGCCAGCTCATCAATCACTTCCTGCTCGATCAGGGTCGAGTCCATGTCAAAGCAGACCAGACGGCGATTACGGCGGTAAGCATTATCTTCTTGTACTGCCACATCGACATTCAGGTTGTTCGACAGGCTTAAGCAGGCTGCACGCATGGCTGCTGCATCCAGCATCTGGCCTTTCAGACCAAACTGTACACAGGCACGTTTAGGGCCAGTATTGGAACCATCCAGCTCAGGACGGCCAGAAAGACGGGTCACGGTTTCAATATTGAAGCCCTGACTCGACACAATCTGGGTCACGGCTTGCAGATGAGAGGCATTTAATTCCGGGGCCAATGCCGTTACGATATAACGCGTGCGGCCACCTTCTCTTACCCACTGTTCATATTCAGCAGCAGAGATTGGTTTAAAGCGCACTGTTAACCCGATATCATGTGCTAGAATCAGGATTTCCTTCATGGCTAATGCTGTTGCAGTTTGGTCATCAGACGATACAACAATACCTAAGGTCAGTTGATTATGAATGACCGCTTGCCCCACATCTAGAATCTGTAAGGAATGAGCGGACAAAACCTGCATTAATCGTGTAAATTGATTAGGCTGGTCGGGTCCTAAGAATGATATAAGAATGATTTCTCGCATGAATTGACTCGGGTCTGAGCTACAACTATTGTTAGAATCATAATCGAAATTGAACAGAATTGCCTTGGAAGTTTACGTTGAATGCGCCTAGACAAGGGCTATTTGCTAGCCTACTGATTGTAAGTTTTGCTCTGCATACCTTTTTACTGGTATTGGCAACGACTCACCAACTGAATGATAACCGTGTCAACCAGGGACAGCTCATGACGAGCCAACTGGTCACAGACAGCCTGGCGGAGCTTGAACCGGCGAACCGCGTTTCTCTGGCACTTCTGGCCAACCGTTATGCGACTAACCCAAGCGTTGCTTCAATTCGCATCCTGGATGCGAATGGTCAGGTTTTAGCCACTGGTGGGCTGACCAAGACCCGTAATGGGGAAGTTTTTGTCCGTGATGCCCTACAAAACGAGAAAAAAGTCGGTGTGATTGAAATCACCCTGATTGAGCCAAGTATTGGTGAAATTCTGCGGACTCAATGGCTTGCCATTCTGTTTTCTTTTATTATTCATGGTCTGCTTTGGGTCGGTTATCGTGCGGTAGCGCGTCCAAGCCGTACCGAGTATCTGGCACGTATCAATAATGAATCGCGACTGAAATTCGAGATTCAGACTTTGACTCAGGCATTGGAACAGGAAAAGCATAATGCCGCCCTCGCCATTGCCCAGGCACAGCAAGCTCTGAAAAACAAACCGAAAGAAAAAGACAGCAAACCGGTGGTACTGGATACCGATAGCCTGAGCTTGAACATTCAGTTCTATGATCCAAAACAGTTGCTGGATAGTGTGAATAAAACGGTATCGGTTCCTTATTTCAATTTGTGCCAGATTTTCCTGAACAAAGCCACTGAACTGTGCATCCAGCACTACAAACTGAACAGCACGGATATTTGTACCGTGCACAAGTTTGATGAAAAAGGTGCCAGTATCAGTATTGCGGCAGACAAGCCAGATGCCCTCGTCTGTCTGACCATGATCAGTTCAGTATTCCAGTTACTTTCGGAAGTCCTGTATAAGCGTTATCGTGAAGAAAAACGTTTTGTCCTGCAGACACGTAGTGCGATTTCTTCAGCTGTTGAAGAAATGCAGCTTAATTCAGTTCAAGCCGCAGAACGTCTGGTTCAGCAACTGGTCGCTAAGGAAAGTGCACTGCATGTTCCTAATGCCCTGTTGAAACAAATCGCGGACCACTTTGAGCTGGTCAGCATGCCCAATCCGACCAATGTCCTGACCCGTCATGCTTTTGTGGTGAATGGGATGGA
>NZ_DFDO01000333.1:0-11126 GCF_002367915.1 Acinetobacter sp. UBA3025 | reverse complement strand
AGAGGTGGTCCCACATGTTTGAACAACTAAAAGCTTATTTATAAGTGATACTCTGCTCTAGTTAAGCTACCTTATTTTGTTGTGGTAGCTGGTCATAGTAAAACTCATCTGGAGTCATTTTGTCCAGACTCGAATGAGGTCGTTTCAAATTATAAAATTCAAAATATGCGTTTAATTGCTTCTTCGCATCCAAAACATTGCTGTAGGCTTTGAGATACACCTCTTCATATTTAACGCTCCGCCATAATCGTTCAACCATCACATTATCAACCCATCGACCTTTACCATCCATACTGATTTGAATGCCATTTGATTTCAATACATCAATAAATGCATCACTGGTAAACTGACTGCCTTGGTCTGTATTAAATATTTCAGGTCGACCATATTTTTCAATAGCTTCATTTAATGTTTCTATGCAAAATGTAACCTCCATACTAATCGATACTCTATGCGCAAGTACCTTGCGGCTATGCCAATCAATCACAGCACATAAATAAACAAAGCCTTTTGCCATAGGGATATACGTTATATCCGTAGACCACACTTGATTACTGCGCTGAATAGCCAATCCTTTGAGCAGATATGGATATTTGCGGTGAGCTTGATTAGCCTGGCTTAAATTTGGTTTGCAATATAACGCATTAATGCCCATTTTCTTCATTAAAGTACGTGTATGACGTCGTCCTATATGATGTCCTTGACGATTCAACAAATCACGCATCATACGGCTACCTGCAAAAGGGTATTGCATATGTAACTCATCCATACACCGCATCAGCTTCAGATCTGATGCACTCACAGGTTTTGGGCGATAGTAATAACAACCACGGGAGACTTTCAGCAGCTGAGCTTGCTTAGATACTGAAATCTGAAGTGAGTCATCGATTAACTTTTGTGGTTGAAGCGGCCCAGTTTCTTCAACACACCTTCTAAAAAATCAATTTCTAATGCCTGCTCACCGATTTTTGCATGTAGTTTTTTTAGATCGATGGGTGGTTCTGTTGGAGCTTTTGATTGATCGAAAGCTTGCGAGGAAGCTGAAATCAGTTGATTTTTCCAGTCGATAATTTGGTTTTGATGAACATCAAATTCAGCACTTAATTCAGCAAGTGTTTTTTCTGCTTTAATCGCAGCAAGTGCTACCTTAGCTTTAAAATCATTTGAATGATTTCTTCTTGGTCTACGTGCCATAAAATACTCCATATATTGATGTTTATAACATCATTTGGGGAGCAAAATATCACTTATAAGTGTTGTTCAAATTTCCTGATCCACCTCTCATTTCACACGCAGATGTCGCGCATCTTTTTCAGGCCGTACTAAATAGCGCACAGCATTAACCATTTTTTCTACTTCACTAGAATTATTTCTGTAGATTCGACCAACACCTAAAATACCCAATTCCGTGTATTCTTGGATCTGCTCAGAATCATGACAGTTAAAAAAGTATCTTAACTTGCCTGTGATGAAATCGATTGTAAGCAGTTTGCAAAGGACAGAGCTCTTGAGGAATATCATGCCATGTCGCACCCGTACATAGCCTCCATAAGATAGCTTCTATGATATTTTTACTGTTTTTTTGAGCTGTAATAACCATGTAATCGTATAGTATATTGAATTTACTACTAAATATTATCGGCAAGAAGAGTACGGGCAATTGAAAAATATAGAAATGAAAAGAGCTTAAAAGAGAATTTATGGCACCCACGGAATAAGATTAACTTTCAATACGATATTGGAAGGTATTTTTAACATTCGACACACTGGTCGGTTTGCCATCGACGAGACGAGGCTGATATTTAAAAGTGAGAGCAGCCTGAATCGAAGGTCGTACAAACATCGGATGGCAGTCGCCTTGTGCCTTTGGATTTTCTACCCGTCCTTTTTCGTTCACGCTATACACCACCGTACAATCCCCCTCCAGCTTACGATCCAAAGCTTGTTCAGGATAAGCTGGTGCTATTTTCGTAACAGGTTGATAATTTTTAACATCAAATGATTCAGGATGAGTTTGTGCTTTAGTTTCTACTGATTTCTGGGTCTTCGTCTGAGTTGGTATATCCGCTTGAGACTGCGTATCTACTGTTTTCTGAGATTCCGCTACTGCCGTTTGCTTTTCCGTCACGACTTGCTGTGTCGGTTTAGCCGCTGTAGGTACAATTTTGTTGCTCTGTGACTCTACAAACTTCTTGGTGGTTTTCGGTTGGACTTCAGTAGGTTTCTCAAGCTGTTTCTTGACAGGCTCATGTAAGGGTTTTTCTTCGACTATCGGCTCAGGCTTTTTAGGTTCAGGTTGTTGTTTGGCTGGAGGGGGTATTTGCACAAATTGTAATTGAATGGTTTTCGGCTTGGGTTCCTCCAATGTTTCATGCTTCTCAACCGTACATAACCATGCAATTAGCGCAATATGCAATCCAGCCGTGACCGAAAGTGCTAGGCCTTGATCACGAAACCTAATTTTGGAAACGGTTGTCATCATGATTGTGGTTCCTCTGTCACTAGCCCCAAGTTCGTTACCCCACTTTTTTGCAAGGATGCTATGGCCTGTGCAACCAGTTGATAATCAGCATCCTGATCGGCACGTACATAAAACTGTAAGCTTTTATCTTTTTGAATAATCGGAACGAGCTTTTGTTGCATAGTGGCTAAATCAATGGCCTGATCCGTAACTTTCTCGGTATTCACTTCTGATCCAATATTCCAGTAATACTGGCCATTGGCTTGAATAGATAAGGTTACAATACGCTGCTGTTGTGACGCGGGCATGACATTGGCATCCACTTTAGGCAAATCAATTTGAATGCCTTGCGTCAACATTGGTGCAGTCACCATAAAAATTACCAACAACACCAACATGACATCAATATAAGGAACCACATTCATTTCAGCATTGGGTTTTAATTTTTGAGGACGCTTAATCATGGTTCTTGCTCCTTAACGCGAAGTGCGCTCAGTGTGCCCCAACAAACGATAAATACGCGTTTGCAACTCATTGGCAAAACCGTAATAACGACTGGAAAGCTTGTCAGCACGTGCCGAAAAGCGGTTATACGCCACGACCGCAGGAATAGCGGCAAATAAACCAATAGCTGTCGCAATCAGCGCTTCTGCAATCCCGGGTGCAACTGTATTGAGGGTTGCCTGTTCAACGGCAGACAGTCCAATAAACGCATTCATAATGCCCCAGACCGTTCCAAATAAGCCTATATAAGGGCTGACTGAACCGACTGTTGCGAGAAAGGTTAGATTCTGCTGAAGCTTTTCTTCTTCTTCACTAATACTACTGAGTAAACGACGTTCTACCCCATCAATCACATCACTTGTAGTGAGTTGCTCATCTTTGATCAATTGATGGTATTCATCCACCCCATGTTGAAAAATGCTGACTACGCCTTTCTGTTGTTCAGGCTGTTGGTAATCTTGCTGTAAAAGATTGAGATCTTTTTGCTGTCTAAAATTCTTTAAAAAACGGTTCCAAAGCTGCTCTTGTCCACGAAGCAACATGCCGTGACGCACGATTAAATACCAACTTACGACTGAGGATAAAACCAAAATTAACATCACTACTTTTACCAACACACTGGCATGGCTAATCAACATCCAAACTGACATTTGATCCATCGTTGCTTGCATAACGCACTCCAATTTTTTTACTGCATGGTGCAGTACATATATATTTTTAAAATGGGCTGTGATTCTTTAGCAGCCCATGTACTCACTCAGGTACTAAAGCGCTATTTAGTCCAAATGCAGGGCTTGAGCGATTTTTTCCCAAGGCACATATTTAAAGTTCTGATTGGTTTCAGGCATACGTTTACGTCCGTCTTGCACCACCAACATGCCTCGCTTCCATTTGCCACCAAAATTTAGGGAACTCACATCTAGTCCATCTGTTTCAGACACAGCGTCAATGCCTTTGTCGGTATTGATGCCGATACGAAATGCGCCACGAACCGTGTAAGGTGCAGCGGCATCAAGTACCACAAAGCTGTCATTGCCTTGGCTTGAAACCACCAAATAACTTTGGTTTTTGCCGTGATAAAGTCCCATGCCCTCAATGTCATCATGCATCACCTCTCCTACACCAATCACCTGCTGCATAGGAAGCTGAGTTTTTCGGTTGAGATCTTTTACCCACACCGCGACATCTTCTTCACCCAAGAAAATACGCCCTGTGGCATCGTCTACGACACAGCCTTCCGGTTGGGTTTTAACTGAAAAACGTTGTACTTCTTCAGCCCGTAATTTTTGCTGTGCAGCCGTGATGTGGTATTGAACAAAAGTCCCGTTTTTATCGTTGGGAATGGCATAGATTTCCCCTTGAGCGTCGCGGTACATGCAAATGCCATAAATATCATCCAATGTGGTTGTTAACTCGCCAAGCACAGAAACCTTGCCCGTTTTGGGTTGAATCGCAAAGAGACGCAGGCTGTTATGATCTCGGTTCGATGCCACCGCCAAATCGACTGTCTGATTGCCCCATTTAAAACCGTGGCGTACATCGACATTATTCAATCGCCCTACTGGCAAGTACTGCACAGTTTTGCCCTGTAAGTCGTTAACCTGTAGACCACCTTGTTTATCTGTCGCTAAAATACGGGACTGACTCGGCTGTGCAGCGTTATGCCAAATCGCAGGATCATCAGCCGCGTCACCTGTACTTGGCACACCCTCCGTCTGCACTTCTGCTGGAATAGTAATGATATTTTGAGCTTTGGTCTGGGTTTGGGTTTCCCATTCTACATCTGTCACTTTCACGGTTTTATCATCTAAAATCAGCAAGGATTTATCAGTTAACTTACCTTGAACACTCAAAGTCTCTGCTTCTTTCACCGTGTCTAGTTGTAAAGGCGGCTGTGCTTTCCATTGCTTATCTTGCTTTTGATAACGATAAAGCCAAGGTTTTTCTGCATCGAGTACCGCGACATGATCATCTACAATCGCAATTGCAGAAGGTGAACCTTGAATCGAACCAAAGGGTTGCACGAGATCCACCGCCTGACGCACCACGTCTGCTTCAGAATGAGCTGGATATGCCCAAATGCCAACATTCGCTTCATTAATAAACAACTCTGCTGTGGCATCATTCACTTTGCATACACTACTAGCAGGTGGAAAACTGAGACGGCGTACCAACTGTGGTTGAACCAAAGCCTT
The DNA here is from genome assembly GCF_002367915.1 of Acinetobacter sp. UBA3025. Lineage (NCBI taxonomy): Bacteria > Pseudomonadati > Pseudomonadota > Gammaproteobacteria > Moraxellales > Moraxellaceae > Acinetobacter > Acinetobacter sp. UBA3025. The sequence continues at coordinate 5,966 of NZ_DFDO01000333.1, read as the reverse complement.
CTCATGCTGAGCCACCAACCATTGTTCACCAAGCCCCTCTTCACCTACTAAAAAAGCAAAACTCAGCCCTTGAGCATCGGTATATAGGCAAACATCTTCAGACTTAAATGAACGCTTTGGAATAAAACTAGGCTTGTCCCATGCTTTATTTTTTAAGTTCATGCTCATCAGTTGAATTTGCTGTTGTTGCAAATTCGACGCAGCAATCAATAAACGCTCCGAACCAATCCGATAATCAAAACGCCCAAACTGACCTTGAATTTGATGTAGTACATTTTGTTGATCATCTAAAATTTGTAGCCCTTTATTTTTACTGCTCAACAGTGCGGCAACTTCAGGCCATGCACTCAAGGTTAACCATTGCACATCCTCAGTTTTCGCCCCATTCACGTCGACTTCACGTAATTGCAACTTCGCTGCCATAGGCTGATCTATTGGTATTTCAACCGAGCTTAACGACTGGCTATTTTGCGGAGCTCGGGGCACGCTGTGCTGACTGCATGCGCTCAATAACAGCAAGCAACTGCTTAAAGCAGACCATTTAAAAGATGAAAATTTCATAGAGATACTCAAAATTGGGCAAGGAACCTCAGGTCTGCTTCTGTTGAGCAAACCTGAGTACTAAATTTAATTCGACTTAAAAATGGGTATAGGTCAGTGCCAGTTTGTAAGCTGGGCCATACTCTTCATATTGCGCGTTATAAGCCTTAGAACCTGCATAGTTGTAATAAGTTTCATCGGTGATGTTTTGCACATCAAACGTCAATTGTAAGTTTTTAGATAAATTCACATGACTACTGAAATCAAGGAAGATTTGGTCATCGGTATAAATGTCTTTTTCTGGCGTGTCGATATCACCTAATGCATACAAATAGTTCGATTTATAATTTGCTGAAAGTCGTACACCAAAGCGCTCATTTTCCCAACCAATCATGGCATTACCGACCACATCCGACTGGTTTGGTAAATGAATACGACGGCTCAGAAGTTCGCCATCTTTCATCGAATCAATATCTGCTTCTGACTTACTAAAGGTCGTATTAAAGCCCAGCAAGAAACCATTCCAAGGCGCTCCTAGATGGTCAAACTTTTGTGAGTAGGCAAACTCCATCCCGTACAGTTTTGCTTCATTACCATTTTTATAGGTAATAGCTTCATCAAAGTCAGCCCATTGCCCTGTTCCTGCAATATTGGTGTTATAAATAAAGTTATCGATATCTTTATAAAATGCGTAGAAACCCACCATACTGGCTTTGCCAAAATACTTTTCTACACCCAGATCAAAGTTAGAAGACTCTAAAGGCTTTAACATTGGGTTACCAAACTCAGCTTCATCACCATCGATATAGACACCTGGTGCACTTTGCGCAAAGTTTGGACGGACCACACTATTGGTCCAAGCGGCACGGAGGTATGCGTTATCGGCCAATTGATAACGCAAATGTAAACTCGGCAACCAATGATCATAGTCATTTTCATATTTAGTCGCAGTAATCACATCATCATTGAACTCAAAACCACGTGCTTCAAAGTTGGTATTTTCATAACGTAATCCTGCAATCACACGCAGTTGATCCAAATCAACGGTATTCATGACATAAGCCGCTTGTATGTCTTCATTCGACTTAAAGTCATTAATGATTGAACCGTCAGCAACCACATAATCATTTGGATTTAATCCACTGATTTTATCTTTAATAGCGTTTTTATTAATGGTTGGACCAAACTGACCCAGTTCATAATGGCTGTTTGAATTGAAATCTGAACTTGACGTACTGAGATCTTCATATTTCCATTCATCGGTATTGTTGGTTTTTTCACGTTGACTGATTTTTCCGCCGAACTTCAATGCAGCAGCATAATTCCCCAACATATAGTCTTTCAAAAAGTCTAATTTACCGTTGTATTCTTTATCGGTGGTTTTAGATTTTTCCCACGACACCGAATCTAACTCATAACTGGCCGCATCATAAAAATCTTGGTCTGCCGTAATTACAGGTTTTTGCGTACTATTAAATCCAACGTTACTAAAATCACCTTGGTATTTTGCCCCCGAAATTCCCCCTGGGTTTTCCTCCGATGCCTCGCTATAACCGAGCTGGCCTTCCACCGTCCACGTGCCAAAACCTTGCTTACCTCCAAGGACGAAAGACTGTATTTCTTGTGTTTCTTCACGGCTCTTCAGTGAACGGGTCACTTCTGCATCACCACGCTGACCTGCAAGTTGTGGATCAGAAAATTCAGCCGCCACTTCCTGACGTAACTCAGTGTCTTTAAAGCGACTATATAACGTTCTTAAATAGTATTCGCCTGTGTCATTGGGGCGATAATCAAAATTCAGTCCCGCACCAACACGCTCACGCTCGATGTCATATTGACGCATTGCGGTTTCTTCAAGTGCGTCACCATCCCAAGCCCCACCCGTTTCAACATTGTCCGAGCCAAATTTTCGGTTTTGATAACTTAGTGCCAGTGCCACCCCAAGGTTGTCTTGCCCCTCACCAACACTGAAACGGTTACTGATGGCACCCGATGCTTTAGGGCTATATTTTTCCCGTTTTTCATCATAACCACCTTCAACCGTTCCCGTATAAAACAAACCATCATGGTCAAAGGCTGATAAACTTTCGACTTGCACTGTACCGCCTAATGAGTTGGCATCCATATCTGGTGTCAGCGTTTTCACCACAGCCAAAGACTGTACTAGCTCTGAAGGTAAGACATCCAATGCTACACCACGGCGATCGCTTTCAGGCGCGGGAACCAAAGTACCATTGATGGTTACTGCATTTAAGTCAGCGCCTAAACCACGAACGGAAACAAAACGTCCTTCGCCTTGGTCACGCTCTGTAGATACACCTGGTATCCGTTGCAACGCTTCTGCGGCATTGTCATCGGGTAATTGTCCAATGCCATCGGCATGTACCACACTGCTGATTTGGTCGGCACGTTTTTGTTCTTTGAGTGCTTTATCCATACTTGCAGCTTGGCCAATGACCTGTACATATTCCACCGTGTTATCTTCGGCATGTAGATGCGTCATGCTCAGCATTGACAGGACCAGTGTACTGAGCTGAAAACCCGCACGCTTATGTTTCATGAAACGGTTCTGATTATTTTGCATTATGTTCTTCCCCTCAAGCCAAAGTGGCATGGTTTGAACGCACAATAGAAATTGAATGTGAACATGATGTGACAGTGCCTTTTACCACCTGCCCTTTTTATTTGTTTTTGGTCATTTTCAGCAAAAAGTGAGCTAATTTGATCTGTATAGAGAAAATTCTGAGCATACAGAATGATGCATATTCACCACAAAGATAGGGTTTTTCAGCATTTTTATTCTCAAAAATCAAAAATACCCTGATCTATTTTGACTCTAGCCTTTGCCATCAAACTGTCATCTAAATCTGTTTAGCTTGGGCAAAAATAAATCATTTCAAAAAATGCTATGCCTAAATACTTTGCTTACTACCGCCGGCCTTTGTTATGTGTAGCGACTGCCTGTAGCTTATCTCTCTGGTTATTTATCTTACTTGGGCAGAGCAAGTCGTTTGCTGAATGGAACTGGGTCGATATTTTAGGTGAAGGGGGAGCAACTGTTTTTATTGCTATTTGGATTTTCTTTATTATTAAAAGCCGTCCTTTGGGCCGTGTAACCAACTATATCTTTTATGGACTGTGTTTTATTTTTCTCCATATGTGGATGGACAGCTTAGATGAATTTATTCGCCTGCCTAAAGAAATCATGTGGGATGCATGGCTTGAGTCCATTCCTTTTCCAATTGGACTGTATCTATTTACCATCGGGGTTTATTTTTGGCATCAAGAAGAACAGGCAATTTCTAAACACATGCAAAAACGAGAACGTATTTATCGGGATCATCGCTTATTCGATGCACTCACCCCTTTGGCCGATGCTCATTATTTTAAAACACAGCTCAAAGCCGCAATCGAGCAAAACTTGCATGAACCCAGCGACATGTCCGTCATACTGCTAGATATGCATAATTTTAATCATATTAATCAAACACATGGCTTTGATGAAGGCACATCTATTTTACAGCATGTTTCACAATTGATTAGCTTAAACTTACGACCACAAGACCTGCTCTGCCGCTTCGCAGGAGATCGTTTTATTATGTTGTTACCAGAGACTAAGCTACAACAGGCTGAAAAAATGGCTGCTCAACTTGAACGCATGCTTATGGTCAGTGCTTATTATCAACGTGATCTGTCCGTGCACATTCCTCTAAAAGCACTCACGACCTGCTGCGCTGTCGGACAATACCAAACTGCCCAACAACTCTTGAGTGCCTTAAATCAGCAATTGCTCCAAGTGAAGCAGTACTACTCACCGAAGCGAGTCATGGTATGAGCTTTGAATGCGACTACAACTACATTCCTGCGCATCATCAATTGTCTATTTTAATTGATTTGGCAGCGAGTCATGAAGTCGAACATCACGTCCTGCTCAGTGGCAGCAGTATTTTCTTGGAAGATATCTTTTCAGGGCAAAAACTAATTAGTCAGCAACAGTTACAACAGGTTTTAAAAAATGCTGAACAGTGTTTTCGCAATCAGGACATCAGTTTTTTATTTGGTCAACGCAGCCTAACCACCCCCTTTAATGACGCCATTAAATCCATGCTATATGCATCAACCTTCGATGAGGCGCTTAGCCGTTATTTAACATTTTCCGCATCTGTTTCACCGTGGTTATGCCCTCGACTCATGTATAGTCAAAGCCATATTCATATTTACTGGTTAGATGGAAACAAGCTTGAAAATCGCTTTTTAATCGAAAGCGCAATGAGTGCAATACAAGCATTTAGCCGTCAACTGTATCAAACCAAGTTAGCGTGGAAATTCGAATTTAATTTTTCTGAACCGGATTATATTGAACAATATTGGACGCATTTAGGCAGTGCTTTAGAGTTTAATCGCCCGATCAACATGATGAGCCTGCCTCGTGACGTGATCCATGAAAAACTTCCCAATGCCTCTTCGACCTTAGCTGCAATCAGTTATCAACATGCGCTGAAAGAAATGACAGCTCAAAATATTCAACAAAGTTTTTTGCTCAGTTTGCATCAATACTTCATGCAGAATATTCAAAATAATATTCAACTTGAACAAACCGCTGACTATTTTCAAATGAGTTCTGCCACCTTAAAACGTAAACTGAAAAAGCATCAGACCCATTTTCAGGCGCAACTCGATCAAAGTCGTTTGCATACTGCCATAATTTTATATCGTGTACATGGTTTTAAAACTGAACAGATTTCTCAGTATTTACAAATTAACGATGCGACCAATTTTCGACGTGCGTTTAAGCGTTGGAGTGGTTTAACTGTACAAGCGGCACAGTCCTAAGCGCTTATTTTTCCAAAAAAAAATCACGGGTATTTCTATTGTAACGTCGAAATTAAAAGTCAAAAACTCATCGGCTAATCACTAAAGTCCGCATAGTCACGTTCGCTGTATTTTTCTGTTTGTGTCCAAGGTGTAGCAACATGTTGGCCAATTTTGCGCACGGTAAGGGTTTTGGCATAGCCTGAGGTCGGTTTGAGCAATTCATATTTTTGAACCAGTTGATCTTGTTCACTCCATATAATATTCAACGTTTGCCCAGCACTGCTTATTTGATAATGCGCTAACTTCGGATCACGTTGAATCAATTGTGCTCGCTTTAAAATGTCAGGATGAATCAAACTATATTCACAGCGCCAACAGTTTTTCATCCCTAGCATTTCTTGATCGACATCCTGCAATTGCACCCGCATTTTTTCATCTGGCAAAATATAAAAACGCTGAAACGGACTTTCTACGTTTGCTTGCCCGACTACATCTTTGCGCTGCATCCACTGAATTGCACTGTCAAAACTCACATGCTCATGGGTGTCTGTTTTGGCAGAAACATGAGCGTTGCTATGTATCTGGGCTTCGTCAGCATGCGTATGTGTGTT
>NZ_DFDO01000040.1:9963-10215 GCF_002367915.1 Acinetobacter sp. UBA3025 | reverse complement strand
AATTTATATCTTGATCCACAAAATACTGATGTAGATGCAAAGCAATACTGTAAGGATAACTTTGGTTTCGATGCAGGCAATATGCGTTATAGCGTAGGTGCTGGTTTCACCTGGATTACCATGATTGGCCCATTATCACTGAGCTATGCATACCCGTTGAATGATAAAGACGGTGATGAAACTCAAAATGTTCAGTTCGAAATTGGGCGTACTTTCTAAGAAGATTTTGATCTTAAATACAAATTTTGCTCA
>NZ_DFDO01000040.1:0-9669 GCF_002367915.1 Acinetobacter sp. UBA3025 | reverse complement strand
CAGGTTTTGTGAGCAAAATTTTTTGAATGGGTAAAAACATGAAAAAAATGATGATGGCAATGGGTATTGCTTTAGCGGGTTTAACTTCATTGTCACATGCCGATGATTACGGAATCGTTGATCTGGAAAAAGTAGTACAAAACAGTACCTATTTAAAGCAGCAAAATGCTACTCTGGAAAATGAAATCAAGCCGCAAACCGCACAGATTGCACAGTTTCAAAAAGACCTTGCTGCAATCAAGCAAAAAGGTCAGGCTGCAAAAACACCAGCAGAACGTGAAAAAATGGCCAAAGAATTTGAAGGCAAAGCGACTCAACTGGCAGGGGTGCAGCAACAGGTACAGGCAACCGTGCAAACGCGCATGCAAAGTGTAAATAAGGCTTTTGAAGGAAATCTGAAGCGTGCTGCTGAACAATTGCGCCAAGAAAACAAGCTAGATGTGGTTTTAAATAAAAATTCCGTACTTGCTTATGACGCGAAGTATGATTTAACTGATAAAATGATTCAAAAGGTTAATGCAATTAAATAATCGATGAATCATCAAAAACTTCAGTTAGCTGACCTCGCTCGTCTTGTCCAAGGTGAGTATGTAGGTCAGGCAGATTTATGTTTGAGAGGTTTGGCAAGTCTTGAAAATGCAACCTCTCATGACCTTGCATTCGTCAATGCAGATAAATATCTGGAACAGGCAGCTCAGAGTAAGGCAGGCGCTTTAATTGTGACTGCTGAATTAAAAGAGCAGCTAACTTCCCAGCAGAACTTCATTGTCGTGGCCAATCCTTATCTGGCTTTTGCAATTCTGACTCACGTTTTTGAGAAAAAACATACGACTCAGGGAATTGAAAGTACCGCACAAATTCATCCATCTGCCATCATTGCTGACAGTGCCTATATTGGCCACTATGCCGTCATTGGTGAGAATTGTGTGGTGGGTGAAAATACCATTATCCAGTCACACGTTCAGATTGACGACCAGGTTGAAATTGGCCGGGACTGTTTTATTGATGCACATGTGACTTTAACAGGTGCTACAAAAATCGGTAATCGTGTTCGGATCCATGCCAATACCGTGATTGGTAGTGAAGGTTTTGGTTTCGCACCTTATCAAGGGAAATGGCATCGAATTGCCCAGTTGGGTTCAGTCTGTATTGCAGATGATGTCCGGATCGGTTCAAACTGTAGTATTGACCGAGGTGCACTGGATGACACAATTCTGGAGCAAGGTGTCATTATTGATAATCTTGTGCAAATTGCCCATAACGTCAAGATTGGTGAAAACACTGCGATCGCAGCCAAATGCGGGATTGCTGGCAGTACCACGATTGGCAAAAACTGTATTCTCGCGGGGGCTTGTGGGGTAGCAGGACACCTACATATTACCGATAATGTGACCTTGACAGGAATGTCAATGGTGACAAATAACATTACTGAAGAAGGTACTTATTCTTCAGGCATGGGATTGTTGCCAAATCAGCAATGGAAACGCACAGTGGTTCGCTTAAGACAATTAGCAGATGTGCCATTGACCCAGTTAGTGAAACGATTGGATCATATGCAATCTCAAATTGAGTCCATTGAATCAACATTTAAGTTGCGTAAATAATTATGATGACAGAGTCGAATTTGCCTACATTCACGAAGCCTGAATTGCCAATGAATATTCAAAAGATTCGTGAATATTTGCCCCATCGCTATCCATTCTTACTGGTTGATCGCGTTGTCGATATTACCGAAAATGGCATTGTTGGTTATAAAAACGTCTCAATTAATGAAGAGTTTCTGCAAGGCCATTTTCCGAACTATCCAATCATGCCAGGCGTATTGATTGTAGAGGCATTAGCACAGATCTCAGGTATCCTTGGTTTTGTCATGAATAATGAAACTCCAAAAGAAGGTTCATTATTCCTTTTTGCTGGCGCTGAAAAGGTTCGATTTAAAAAACAAGTGGTTGCTGGTGACCAATTAGTACTTAAATCTGAATTAGTGATGCAAAAACGTGGCATTTATAAATATAATTGCATTGCCACAGTAGATGGCATTGTCGCAACAACCGCGGAAATTATGGTTTCCCATCTGAAAGTCGAGCAGGCATGAGCAATAATCCCCTAATTCATCCAACTGCCATCATTGACGCATCTGCAGTAATTGCTGCAGATGTACAGATTGGCCCTTACTGTATTATTGGGCCAAATGTCACGATTGGTGCTGGTACCAAACTGCATTCACATGTCGTAGTAGGTGGTTTCACACGTATTGGTGAACATAATGAAATTTTTCAGTTCGCCAGTGTCGGTGAAGTCTGCCAGGATCTGAAATATGCAGGTGAGGAAACCTGGCTGGAAATTGGTGATTATAACAAGATCCGTGAACACTGCAGTCTGCACCGTGGTACGGTGCAAGACAAAGGTATTACCAAGATTGGCAGTCATAACCTGTTAATGGTAAATACCCATATTGCACATGACTGTATGGTTGGTGATCATAATATTTTCGCAAATAATGTCGGTGTGGCGGGTCACGTACACGTAGGCGATTATGTCGTGATTGGTGGTAACTCAGGTATTCACCAGTTCTGTAAAATTGACTCTTACAGCATGATTGGTGGTGCTTCACTGATTCTGAAAGATGTTCCTGCCTATGTGATGGTATCGGGTAACCCGGCCCATGCATTTGCCATGAATGTTGAAGGCATGCGTCGTAAAGGCTGGTCGAAAGACGTGATTAATGGTTTACGTGAATCCTTTAAGCTGATTTACAAATCTGGCTTAACGACTCAGGAAGCCATCGAGAAAATCCGTAACGAGATTCTTCCAGAAGTTTCTGAAGCACAACGTCTGATTGATTCACTCGAACAATCAAAGCGTGGCATTGTGCGCTAAGCTAAAGAAATGAAAGTAGAATTAAAAAAAGACACCTTCGTGGTGTCTTTTTTTATGGGACTTTTTATTTACTTCAAAAATTTAACTTCTTCAGCTTTCGGATAGTTCTTGAGTAGTTTCGCTTTATATTGCGAAGCAAGAGTAGTGTTCTTTTCTACATCCTTACTAATATTATAAAGCTGATAAAGGGCAGTAGAGGCTTTTGCAGAATTTGGATAGCGGTCAACCACAATCAGATAATTCTTCTTTGCTTCATTAAAATTCGGTGGGTCAATCGACAGGTTAAATTCGGCTAACCAGAAGTGAGCATTGCTGATATAGACGCTATTCGGATTATTCTTGATGAAATTCTGCATGGGTGCAATGGCTTTAGCTGCACCACCATTTTTATAGGCATCCAGTGCAATGGTATAAGCCGCTTTTTCCTGCTCACTCGGCTGTTGCGTTGTAGATGCCTGATTGGTCGCTACTGGAGCATTAGAGCTTACACTGGGAGAAATATCCTGTTGGTTATCCTCCGCGGGAGTATCTTCAGCAGGTTCAATTTTTTGCTGCAATAGTTCCAGACGTTGATCTAGATCGGCATAGCGGTTGGTTAATTCGCTCTTTAATCTCTCGATCTCATTTTCTTGTTCTTCGATTTTTCCACGTAAACTGCGTAGATCATTTTCAAGCTGCTGGTTTTTTTGCATAAGCTGCCAGCTGGTATTGGTCTGAGGTGCATCTGCGCCTGTAGCAATGGCAGATTGAGTGCTGATATTATTTGATTGAGCACCTTGGCTGAGTCCACGTGATTCGATAGGAATCGCAGCAAAAAGAGAGGTTGTACAGAGTGCAGTGAGGGCACACAATACCTGTTTCTTAAACATCATATAAGTTCCATGATTCTTGGCGAGATTATGTATCCGCAGCTCATTTATTCTAAAAGAGATAACCCGTTAATAGCTTCACATTTAAAACGGCATTTTTAGAAATTGCAACAAGGTTTTACAAAGATCATGTGAATTTCGATATTCATGAATTAATTGTGAAGAGTGTTAAAAATTCAGCATATTAGGATATATTGTTTTTAAAATAATCAAACGGATAGCTTATACTGAAAATTTGAAATACAGGCCTTGCAACTTCAATAAAAATCTCTATACTCTGTTCCTGTAATGGTAGCCCTGCCGGTTACTTCGCAATTGTACTCTATGAACCCCGCCAGGACCGGAAGGTAGCAACGGTAGTAGATCTATGATGTGCCGGAGCTTTGCTGGTAGGGTTGCCACCAGATTTATAATTATAAAATTTATCTATTCTCTCTTTATTTTTCAATCTTAATTTCTATTGTTTTCTATTCCTTTTAATCTTTACTTTACTTTCAATCTTCTATTCAGAGCTGCTTTCGTGGATGCCTATATTGTTTGGAATATTCAAATTCAATCATAAAAATAAATTATCTTAATTTGAGCTTTTGAAAGCTTTTTGCTGTTTGAGATTAATTGTAATAAGAGAAACTATTTAAGTAGAATGGCAAAGAGGGAAATAAAAATAGCCTAAGCATATTTTTTCACAAATACAAAGGAATTAATCTTCGGCCTTGCGGCTAATCGCTTTCATGATCGCATCCATTTCAAAACCACGATACATCAGAAAACGGATCTGCTTAGCTTTAAGTTTTGGATCTTTCGTCACTTCTGGACCATATTTTTTGAGTTTCAGTTCATAAGCCTGTTGTACCCAGTCCGTTTCTTTCAGTTCTTCACTGATCAGGGCAGTATCAATCTTTTTGCTTTTCAGCTTCATTTTAATCTGATTGGGGCCTTTGCCTTTACGCTTTTGGCTCGATAACATGATTTCAGCAACACGCTGGTCGCTCTGATAATTTTCTCTAGATAGTTCCTCAACCAAAGTGACCACTTCATTACGATCTTCTGCATAAAGCGCCAGTTTTTCGATAAGTTCAGCTTTGGAGTATTCCTTGCGAGTCAGTACAGCAAAGGCGTAAGAACGCAAACGGGAGCCGGTTAGACCGGTTTTTTTCTGCTCTTTATCGGAGTTACCAAATAAGCTGTCTTCCGGACCAAATTCTGGCAAAGCTTGTGACTCAACAGGTGAAGAAGTAGCTGAGTCTTCAGCATCACCAAACTGCTGTTTAATCGCATCATAGTCCAAAAGTTTGCTGAATTTTGCGTCTGACATATTGATCTCGATAAAAATATCTATTCCATAATAACAAAAACGCCCCGTAGGGCGCTCTGTTATGACGTTCAAGGATTATGCATCCAGAAAGTCTGCTGGTTCTTCTTCGTCTTTATCTTCGACTACTTTGCCTGTAGTAAGCAGTTGCTCACGGATCAGTTTTTCAATAGTATCCGCCAGCTCTTTGTGTTCTTCAAGATAACGGATGGTATTGTTTTTACCTTGGCCAATCTTGTCGCCTTGATATGAATACCATGCACCTGCTTTCTGAACAATTTCTTGCTGTACTGCAAGGTCAATCAGTTCACCAAGATGGTTAACACCTTTACCATACAGAATCTGGAACAGAGCTTCTCTGAATGGAGGTGCCATTTTATTTTTCACAACTTTGACTTTGGTTTCAGAACCTACAATCTCATCGCCTTCTTTTACCTGACCGATACGGCGAATATCCAGACGTACCGAAGCGTAGAATTTAAGTGCATTACCACCAGTAGTCGTTTCTGGGCTACCGAACATTACACCAATCTTCATACGGATCTGGTTAATGAAGATCACCATACAGTTTGAACGCTTGGCATTACCGGTAATTTTACGCAGTGCCTGGCTCATCAAACGTGCTTGCAGACCCATATGTGAGTCACCCATTTCACCTTCAATCTCGGCACGAGGCGTCAATGCAGCAACAGAGTCGACTACGATCAGGTCAATCGCACCGGAACGCACCAGCATGTCAGCGATTTCAAGTGCCTGTTCACCGTTGTCTGGCTGAGAAACCAGCAGGTTATCAATATCTACACCGAGTTTACGGGCATATTGAGGGTCAAGCGCGTGCTCGGCATCGATGAATGCACATGTACCGCCAGCTTTTTGACATTCAGCAATCGCTTGCAATGTCATTGTGGTTTTACCTGAAGATTCAGGACCATAAATCTCGATAATACGGCCTTTCGGTAAACCACCAATACCGAGTGCAATATCAAGCGTTAAAGAGCCTGTAGATACAGCTTCAACTGCTTGCACGGTATTGTCACCAAGACGCATCACTGTGTTTTTACCAAACTGTTTTTCAATCTGGCTTAAGGCAGCATTGAGCGCCTTGTTTTTATTCTCATCCATCTTACAACCTCAATACGATGTCACAAACTTAGTACTCAAGTGGATGTCTTACATTAGAGCTTCGTTCCACAGGAATATAGTGACAGAAATTTCCCTTGTGTTCTATAAAATCCAGCAGTGTTACGACACATGCTGACGCTTGAATTTAATCATCATTATATGACCAATGTTGATCAAAGTTCTGACTATTTTCATTCTTGAATCGACTGATGTCTCTACGATCTTTTTTGCTTGGCCGATGATCGGGACGCGCTAAATTATGCAACTTTCTTTGTGATGCAATCAATTCCCGGCGAGCGATACTGACTTCAGTTTCTTCATACAGTTTCTGTGCCACAGGTGCAGGACCACGAACATCAGAAAGTTCTTTTACAACTACGGTTTTTTTCTCGATACCTTGCTGAATCGTCAACTCCATACCCACACGGACTTCGCGAGATACTTTTACACGCTCACCATTATGATGGACTTTACCGCCCTCAATAGCATTCTTGGCAATGGAACGGGTTTTAAAAAAACGTGCTGCCCACAGCCATTTATCTATACGCATGCCTACCGCATCTTCGGGTAAAGACGATTTACGCATATTGCTTGTTTACCTCAGACTGATTTAAATGAGTGATTAACTCTGTTAATTGGTGCAGCATCGGGTAATTACAAGTCTGGCGCGCAACTTTACTGGAAGATGGTTGCTGGATGCAGAACAGGTTCTGGATGCCATAAGCCTTGGCGCCATTCAGGACTTTTTCGGTATCATCAATAAAATAGACCTGCTCAGGATCAAAGGGGTGCAAAGCATTCAGACCTTGCCAGAATTCTACAAATTCCTTGGCATGTCCAATGCTTTCCGAGCTGACAATGACATTGAAATAATCTTTGAGATTCAGATGATCCAGTTTTAAGGCGAGTCCTGCACAGTCGGCATTGGTGGCAAGCCAGATCGGATAGCCATTATTATTAAGATAATCGAGTAATTCCAAGCAATAAGGGCGTAAGCTAACTTTATCTTTATGCTCAATTTGCATGGCCAGAACATCGACTTCGACTTTAGCCGTCCAGAAGCGAGAAGAGTACCAGTTTAGGGTATGATTATGTTGCTGATAGAATGCATAAAGCGTTTCGCGGCTCTGTTCCAGACTACAGCCATGTGTTTCAGCATAACGGACCGGTAATAACTCGTTCCAGATGAAATCATCGTAGGCAAGATCAAGTAAAGTTCCGTCCATATCAAAAATGACAGGCGGTTTTTCTGAGCAATTCGACATATAAGGTTTTCTATGTTTAAAGCGACAATAGCACCACAAGATCCGATGATTTTGCAGTTTGTGCCCATTTTGACACAGGCCTGTGAAATTTTGCGAGAAGAATATCAGCGTTATTGTTCAGGTGCTGCGTTTGATATTGTCAAGAAAAGTGATGATTCTCCTGTGACCCAGGCAGACTATCGGGTGAATAGTTATTTAACCCAAGCTTTAGCGGAAATCTCAGAATTGCCTTTATTGTCAGAAGAGGGGCAGCAGGATCAGCGTCATGCCTGGACGGATTTCTGGTTACTAGATCCTCTGGATGGCACTAAAGAGTTTTTGCATCAGCGCCCAGAATTCACGATTAATCTCAGTCTGGTCAGAGGCAGTCTGACTACCTTTGCTATTTTGGCGGTTCCTGCACAGCAGCTAATTTATTTCTGTCCTGAAGAAGGCTTGCCGATTAAATACGATATTCAGAATCAGGCATGGTTTGACTATGAGGCAGCTACCGATCATCAGGATGTCTTTGTCGGTCTGAGTCAGAGCAGTCAGCAAAAACCAAAATATGTCGAATATCTGCAAAGTCTGGCTAAACTTAGCGCGTACACCGAGTTCAAGGCAGGAAGTGCCTATAAATTCTGCATGATCCTTGAAGACCGAGTAGACATCTATCCGCGTTTCCATCCAACCTCTGAATGGGATACCAGTGCCGGTCAATGCATGCTTGAGCGGATTGGTGGAGGGCTGGTTGATCTTGAAGGTCGGCCATTCATCTACAACCAGCGCAAGACCTTACTGAATGGCGGATTTATTGCCTATAAGAATGAAGCTATGAAAATACTAGCCTTACAGGCACTGGCGGACATGCAAGACAATGATTGAGCTCATAGCCGTTCATGGTATAGTGAGGAAGATTCCGTTGATAGATCAGTTGGCAAGATTGTGGCATTAAAACTGCTTCCACCAAGTATGCTCAGTGCAATAGATTTATTGCCTGATACCAAGACACCTGTGACTCTGTTTACGCGGCATTCTCTGCGTGAAGATGTCGCTGGTCAGGGACTGGCAGGTTATGATTTGCAGTTGACGCCGCAAGGACGTGATCTGGCGCAGGAATGGGGCGCTTATCTGGTCAATCAGACAGATCGGCATATCCAGCATTGTATATCGAGTCCGATTCAGCGCTGTGTAGATACCGCAGCATTGATGATCGAGGGGGCAGATGCAACGGATAAAGCACCGCATACCCATAAGATTGAAATCGTTGAACAGGGTTTGCTAGTTGAGCCAGGCAGCTTTGTACTGGATATTCAAAAAGCAGGGCCATATTTCAAAAAACAGGGGGCATTGGGCTTTATCAATAGCTTCGTCAATAATGCCTTGCCCGGAATGAAACATCCCATTAATGGCGTAGTGGATGTACTGGAATTAATTTACAACACTCATCCGAAAACGCTGTATGGACTCAGTCTGGCGGTCAGTCATGACACCATTCTGGCAGCGATGATTGCAGTGATATCTGGGCATCAGGAAGTCAGTCGTGAAGACTGGCCGAAAATGATGGAAGGTCTGTTTGTCTGGTTTGAAGGCGATGTATTTGAGGAATCTAAACTAAAATGGATCTGGCGTGGCAAAGTGCATGAGCTGGATATTTCCCAATTTCAGAATACCGAATTAAAGGTCAATAAATAATTCAAAGGCTCAATCATTTAGGTTGAGCTTTTTACATTTATCGTATGAAAGTGAAATAGAGTAATGATGAAATATCACTATGCTGATATTTAAACCAATTTTGGAAGCATAGGAGTCATCATGAAAATAATCACAATTTTAAGTCTGGTCGTTATGCTGGGATTAACTGCCTGTCAGCGTGATACAGACAATGCACAGCAAGACCAGACCACAACACCTCATTCTATGGATAAGGATGAATAGTTTATTCTGTTTTTGTCTAAGTAAAAGATTTCTATGACTAGAATTGGGAATAATCTGGTATTCATCATTCTTTATTGTTGATTTGGTATTAAATTTCAGGCACAAAAAAAGCCCTAAAAGGGCTTCTTTTGATTTGCGATTAGTTAGAAGCTAATGCTTTAACTTGCGCGTTCAAACGGCTCTTATGACGAGCTGCTTTATTTTTATGGATGATACCTTTGTCAGCCATACGGTCGATTACTGGAACAGCTTTTTTGTAAGCTTCAGTAGCAACAGCATAGTCGCCAGCAGCAATAGCAGCTAC
>NZ_DFDO01000038.1:0-5974 GCF_002367915.1 Acinetobacter sp. UBA3025 | reverse complement strand
TATGTCCCAAACCATGTAAGGATGCCAGCCAGTCTGCATTGCCGAGCAATAGGATCCCCTGCTTGCTCTTCAGAAAAAATGGCGGCTTCTCGATCATTTCCAGTTGCAGCTCACTCTGACTGAGTAAAGACATTAACAAAAGTTCATGTTCTGACTCACTGCCCGGTTGACGCAGCACAAACAGTTGCTGAATCTCATCTAGCGCAATCTGCTTCTGTAAAGCAGCCGCATCTTCTTTTTTCGACAGACTAAATTGCCAGATATTTGGCGCTGTAAGACTACTTTCATTCAAACTCAGTGTACGAATCTTGGGTTTAGTTTGCACCAGTTGCTCTACATCCTGACGTGCTAAAGGACCAATCACCATTTGCGTCTTTTTACTGACATGTTGTTTGAGTAGTTGAGAGATTTTTTTCTGATCTGAATTGACCCATTTCAATGGTACTTTCTGTCCGGACGCTGTATATGCACTGAGAAATCCTTGCTTGATACTCGAAGCGGCTCGCGCCAAGGGGCCGCTTTCAGGTAGAATAATCAGCACTTCTGCTTGTACGCTGCTGACGCAGGCCAGTAACCCCAAGCCCAGAATTTTATTTTGAATCTTCCATTTTTTATTATTCGATTTATTCCACATGGAGAAACCTATGAGTGCTCAGTTATTTGTTGTTGCGACTCCAATCGGGCACTTAGATGATATTAGTTATCGTGCAATTAATGTATTGAAATCGGTGAGTCTTATTGCAGCTGAGGATACACGAACTTCTGCACAATTACTTAAACACTTTAATATTCAAACACCTTTGACAGCCTGCCATGAACATAATGAAAGCAACAAGATTGATCAGTTGATTCAACGCCTGCTTAATGGTGAAGATATGGCATTAATCAGTGATGCAGGCACACCACTGATTAGCGATCCAGGATTCAAGTTTGTCCGTGCTGCCCAAGAACATAATATTCGTGTGGTTCCTGTGCCGGGCGCATGTGCTGCAATTGCCGCTTTAAGCGCAGTAGGTTTACCAAGTGACCGTTTCAGCTTTGAAGGTTTTTTGCCGTCTAAACAAAGCCAGCGGCTCTTGACTCTAGAAAAACTGAAAGATGAAACCCAGACCTTAATTTTCTATGAAGCGCCACACCGCATTTTGGAATGTGTCAAAGATCTGGCAGCGGTATTCGGTGCAGAGCGTCCTGTCGGTTTTGCCCGTGAAATTACCAAGACCTTTGAAACCATCAAGAAAATGACACTGGGTGAACTGGTTGAATTTGTTGCCAATGACCATAACCAGCAAAAAGGTGAAATCGTACTGGTGATTGGCGGTTCTATCGAAGAAAAAGATCTGGATCAGGAAAAACTGGATAAATTGTTACTGCGTTTATTACAAGACCTGTCTGTCAAAGCAGCTTCACAGCTGGCTGCTGATTTGACTGGAATCAAGAAAAAAATTGCCTATCAACGTGCTTTGGAACTAACCTCTGCCAACGATTAATTTTTCTTTACCCATAAAAAACACCACAATCAATGTGGTGTTTTTTTATTTACTAATATTGAGTGCAATTATTCTCTTGCAACGGATTCATCAGCTGGAACTTCAGTAATACGGCCACCGCTTGCCAGGAAAGCCGCAATTTCATCTTCCAGTGCCTGACGTTTTTTCTGCTTAGCAGTTACAGTCAAAGTTTCAGCTTCTAATACGTCTGTATCATTTACAACTTCTTCGCTACTTGCAGCACCTTTTTCTGCTGCTTTTGCTTCATCGTCGTCGATTACAGGATCTTCTACATCATCATAATCATTTACGTCTGTCATTTTGCTCTCCCCACAAATGGCTTCGCTTTTATCTATTAAACCAAGCTTTAAATTAACTGAAATTTAGCAATCTCTTTGGTCTTCGCCTAGCCCTAATTTTCAAAAAATCGTATCTTTTTTAAACAAAATAGTTACTCTTTATAGATGTTTGTTTAAAAAATTTACATTCGGCCGCTAGGCTGAATAACGTGTATCTTTGAGTAAACTTAAACCATTCGCCTGAGCCATAAATGCATCTTTCAGGACTGTCTGTTGCTCGACCTGTTTCAGCCCGAAATTACGTGCCCACACCACTGGGAAAAGCTCTGTAGTTTCCATCCAGCCAATCGCCGACATGCTATGCATCATCGCATCATTCTGGCCTTTACGGCGATGCTCATAACGTTTCAAGGTCTGTTCATGGGCCCACACTCCACGCGCTTTGTCATGCAGCAACACGTCACAGAGTACGGCAGCATCCAGACAGCCGATATTAACCCCTTGTCCAGCGAGCGGATGAATCACATGCGCAGCGTCACCAATTAGTGCCAAACCATCTTGTACATACTGCTGTGCAGCACGAGCTTTGAGTGGGAATTTAGCTCGTGCTGTCGCTTCCAGCACTTCACCCAGCATATGATAGCTTTCACGGGTCAATAGTTGAGTGAGGTCAACATCTGATAATGCTACATATTCATCAGCATAATCATCAGGTAATGTCCAGACTATGGATTGCCAGTGGCCTTGCTCTTCTTCTTTAAGACTTGCCATTGGCAGATAAGCCAAAGGACCAGTTTCTAGAAAAATCTGACGGGCCACATGCTGATGTGGCTGGGCTGTTTTAATCGCACAGCTGATTCCGGCCTGTTTATAGTCCAGTACATCAATATCAATAAAGGCTTGCTCGCGCACAAAGGAGTTCGCGCCATCTGCGCCAATGACCAACTTAGTTTTGAGCTGGGTGCCATCTGCCAGATGAATGAGCCAAACATCTACTCCACGTTCAACCCGGTTAACTTTGACCTGTGTGCGGTAATCTTGCACCTCTTCAAGCATCTTTTGCTGGATGGCCAGATTCAGAATACTCGGTTCCACCATTGAGCCTAGCGCCTGCTCTACAGAAGGTGTTCTTTCTGAAGAATGACCAAAGTTAATTTCACCATAGCCATTTTTATTCCAGACCTGCATTCCAGTATATGGCTGCTGGCGTGCAAGTTTTTCCCACACACCTACGGTTTTTAATAAATGAATAGTCGCCTGACTTAGCGCCAAAACCCGCGGATTGGCTACACTTAAAGTTTTGTCTGCATCCAGAATAGGCGCAGCATCCAGAACAGTCGCTTGCACACCACCTTGAGCAAGTAATAAAGCGGTCAAGCCACCTACTAGTCCACCACCAACAATGACAACATCTAATACATCAGAACTTGGATTCAGACTCATGCTTTTAACCCCATGGCATAGTTAGCGACCAGTGGCTTGATACCAGGAATGGTATCAAAAGCAATCAGTCCGGTATTACGGATCAGTTTCAAGAATGGATTCTGGTTACTAAATCCACGTACGACTGAATCACAGAACTTGATCACTCTTTGCTGGTCATTCAAACGGGATTTCTCATAGTCCTGTAATACCGCTGCATCACCTAAGTCTGCGCCTTGTGACTGCTGCTCTTTCAGATAGCGCACCAATACATGCGCATCTCGCATACACAGGTTAAAACCCTGACCCGCTACTGGATGAATCGTATGTGCAGCATTTCCCATCAGGACCACACGGCCCACAGCTTGTTTTTCTGCTAATACTTGGGACAATGGGAAACTGAAGCGCTTACCTGTTTTCTGGAATTTACCGGCACGATCGCCATAGGTTTCTTGTAAGGCATTCAGAAAATGCTGGTCATTTTCTTCACCCAGCCATTCTCCTTCCGTTCCTTTCTTCACAGGCCAGACGACAGAACGACGATATTCACCTGGAAGTGGTAATAAGGCTAATGGTCCTAGGTGGCTAAACCGTTCAAAGCCAACATGATTATGTGGTTTAGAAGTTTGAACGGTGGTGACAATGGCGACCTGATCATAGTCATGTTCTGAAGCCCCAATGCCGAGCGCTTTACGACAGAAAGAATCACGCCCATCAGCAGCAATCACCACTTTAGATTGAAGTTTCAGTAGAACATTGCCACGTTGTGCTTCAAGATAAGCAAACTCAGCATCTTGAGTCAGAGAGCTTACTTGAACCCCATCAATCAGTTCAATTAAAGGTTCTTTTTTGACTTGAGTTAATAGCACACGACCTAGCCAGGCATTTTCAATGACCTGACCAAAACTTTCGACTTTTTCTTGTTCTGCAATTAAGCGCGCTTTACCAAAACTGCCCTGCTCAGTAATATTCACTTCAAGAATCGGCGTTGCATGTTCCTGCAAGGCATCCCAAAGCCCAAGTTCCTGATAAATCTGTACACTACGGCGTGATAAGGCACTATTACGTGCATCAAAACTGGAATGATAGGGTGCAAGATTTACATCATCATAATCTGGATATTTGATCGCTTCCAAAAGCTTGACTGCAATATTGGTTTTCGCCAACATCAGCGCGAGACTCAGGCCGACCATACCACCACCGACAATGATGACTTCTTGTTGCATGCTGTAATCCTTTCAATATCGTATCTATATACATAGATACTTATAATCATGATGAATTTTATATTAGCCTAAAAAATTTCTTTTTTATAATAAATTAGGTTGCGGTTTCGAAGCGAAGTCTGCTTGTGGTTAATTTATAGCTCACCTCAACGTCCTACTTAAATTTTTCAAAATACAGAAGTATCATCTGCCTGATAAATAGCAGAAGAATTTTGCACTGATTGTTAGGTTTAAAAAGCTTGGCTTGGTATGTAATGATAAAGATGAGATCTGAATATAATTTTTTGAATTAGCCATATTTATGTTTTTGAATTTATAAAATATTTTTATTTAACTCATTTAAAGTAAATGCTCATTCTAAAAAATCATGCGATACAGAGCTTTAGCTTATATCGCATGATGATGTAAGAATTAACTTGCTTTCAATGTATAGGCATGGTCATTCAAACTTGCCAATATCTGAATAAATTGAGGAATGGTCTCGGCATTCAAGGTATAAGGATTGAATTCATCCAGATTATGTTCGGCAAAGAATCCAAGAATATCCTGATGGATATTGGCATATTTCATATGCCAGTCTGAAAAGAGTCGATCATTTACATCTTCAAAATACAGAACTTCACAATTTTTATGTCGAGGATCTTTCAAGATTTTTTTATAGAACAGATCTTCAATCTTGTTCCTATCTCCTTCCAGACATTGAACAAAGTAACCATTTCCATAATACAGAGCCCCAAAAATCGCATTACGTGAATTGAAATTCAACGCTTCTGTCAGAATATTGAATAGATCATTCATTGGATCTTCGCAATCATACAACTTACTAACATATAAAAGTCTTGCGTCGCTCATTGTCTACCTCAATATTTTAGATTATGTACATTAATCAATATTTTTCTGTTTAATATATATAACTGATTTTATAAAAATTTTCTATGATAAGATACAAAATAATTTATCGAATAGTAAAATAACTTGAAAAATAAAATAAATTTTTATATAAATTCAGCTACTTGCTTTTAACACGCATTTTCCAAATATTTCTATATTAAAAATCTTCAAAATTTTGCTATTTGAGATCTGCCATCAAGTATCAGTTTTTTACTTTCTAAATGCTCATGTAATTTGAGCACCAGTTATCTTTGCCAGAACATCAGCAAGCCAGCAAAAATGTAAATCAGCGATTTGTTCTCAATCAATAGTGCAAGTGCTACGAATACGATAGCAAAGATGAAGGAACGGATTAAAGTCGCGATGTTTAATTTAGAAACGACAGTCTAAGTCGAGCTCAAGCAACTTATTAAGTATGTACTTTCTTAAACCTCTCTTCTTATAATATTTTTAAAGGGTAATTGTTTTTAATTTCTAAATGATACAAAAACATGCTTATTTAATAATCAATCTTGTACTCTTTGACTTACAGCTATTCAAGTCCTTTACCCCTATTTTAGTTAAATGAATTTTCATATGATGATTACATCAGGAACAGGGAGTTCCACATAAGAATAACAATAGATAAGCACAAGGACAGTAAGGTACG
>NZ_DFDO01000119.1:0-11972 GCF_002367915.1 Acinetobacter sp. UBA3025 | reverse complement strand
AAAGTGTCAACACACCCTAAATAAAACTCGAAAATATCTCTGAAAGTGAACATTCATATTTGAAATATTTAGCTTAAAGTAAGATGATAAAATAATAAGTGACTAAAATTTAAAATCTTATTTCATCCGCTAGAAGAACGAGAAAAATATGCCTCATTCCCATCATCATGAAAAACACTATATACAACGTTCTGGCTGGTTACGTGCCGCCGTGCTTGGTGCCAATGATGGAATTATTTCCGTGACCAGTCTGGTTGTTGGGATGGCAGCCAGTGGCGCTTCTTCACAAACACTTTTGATTGCTTGTGTTGCTGGCCTGATTTCTGGTGCGGCCTCAATGGCAGCAGGGGAATATATCTCGGTTAAGTCGCAACAGGATATTGAAAAAAATGATCTCGCCATGGAAGAGCGGGAACTAAATCTGCATCCCGTACATGAATTAAGAGAGCTGAAAAACATTTATATCAAGCGAGGTTTAGAAGCTGATCTAGCCGAAGAAGTGGCAAAACAGCTTACTGCACATAATGCCTTGGATGCGCATGCACGTGATGAGATTGGAATTCTGGAACAGACAGCTGCCCGGCCCTTTACGGCAGCATTTTCTTCAGCATCAGCATTTACGGTAGGTTCTTTATTTCCATTGGTATCCATTTTAGTTCTGCCTTCACATTTGCTAGATCAGGGCGTCATGCTGGTGGGAGTGCTTAGTCTGGGAATTATGGGAGCATTAGCCAGCTATGCAGGCGGTGGCAGTATGTGGAGAGGCGCACTGCGTGTCATGATTTGGGGCATCGTTGCTATGTTATTCAGTTTCTGGATTGGCTCTCTATTTAATGTTACTAGTACGTAATTATTTAAAAAATATACAATAAATTTTTATTAATCTAGATATATCCAAAATTTAATTGAAGTAGATAATTTGAAATTAAAATTTTTCAAATTTAATTGTATTAGACACATTTAGATGCTTAATTAGCTAACTCATTTAAAAAATTTAAATTTTAACTACAAGTTTTTCTTTAATTAAAAATACCTAATTTGATTATAGGCTTCCTTGCACTAAAGCTGTGCCAAAAGGCGCAGTGAAGTGGCAATTTTAAAATCTGGATATGAATATTCTCAGGAAAATAAGAAAGAGCTTGGTTCTCAGTCACTATAATTTAGAAAAAATATAAAAGTACCTTTCGATAAATAATATAAATACAAATACTTATTTATAGAATTATTTTATTGGCACGCTTTGTGCTTAATAGAATTTGAGTCAAAGACGACTCTAAAGAAATTTGTAAGACGGCCAATGACGTCCGTTCTGATCGCATCTGGTGTGCAGCGATTCGCATAGCAGATAAGCCTATACGTTCAGTTCTGGAAGGAGATGGTGATGTCTTCAAATTTATATGAAAAGAAAGCAACAAAAATAAGTCTTTTGAATTTCAGCAGCGCAGCAATGAGAGCCTTCCATATGAGTTGGCTCGCGTTTTTTGTCTGCTTCTTTGCCTGGTTCGCCTGTGCACCGCTGATGCCTGTGATCGCAGGTGAATTCAGCTTAACCAAAGATCAAATCGCTAATATCAATATTGCAGCAGTCGCGATCACCATTCTGGTTCGACTGATTGTCGGTCCACTATGTGACAAATATGGTCCCCGGAAAACCTATACCGCCTTACTCGTACTCGGCAGTATCCCGGTCTTTGGTGTGGCCTCTGCGAATAGCTATGAGTCCTTTCTGTTTTTCCGCTTACTGATTGGTGCCATTGGTGCCAGTTTCGTGATTACCCAATATCACACCAGCATCATGTTTGCGCCGAATGTGGTCGGTACAGCCAATGCAACAAGTGCAGGTTGGGGAAATGCCGGTGGTGGTGCGACTCAAGCCTTGATGCCCTTACTTCTGGCTGCGTTGGTGATGTTCGGTGTTGAACAGGCGATGGGCTGGAGAATTGCACTGATCGTTCCAGGCCTAATGATGGTGATCGTCGGTGCATTGTACTGGAAATTCACTCAGGACTGTCCACAAGGCAACTTTAAAGAACTGCGTGCAGCAGGAATCCAGGTAGGTAGCGAGAAAAAAGGTGGCATGGCAATTCTGATGCATGCTGCACGTAACTACCGTGTCTGGATTCTATTTGGCGCTTATGCGGCCTGTTTCGGTATCGAAATCTTCATTCATAACATCGTAGCCATGTACTACGTAGAAAACTTCAGCTTTGGTTTAAAAGAAGCAGGTATGACGGCCGGGATCTTCGGTCTGCTAGCCCTGTTTGCCCGTGCACTGGGTGGCATCGTTTCAGACAAAGTTGCCATCAAAAAAGGCCTGGACGGACGTACCAAAGTGCTGTTTGCCATGATCTTGATGGAAGGCTTATTCCTGATTTTATTCTCGCAAATGAACAGTGCCATGCTGGCCATCATCACAATGACTGTCTTCGCATTATTTACCCACATGGCATGTGGTGCAACGTATGCGCTGGTGCCATTTATTGACCGTGATGCCTTAGGTGGTGTGGCCGGCATTATCGGTGCAGGCGGTAACGTGGGTGCGGTCGCCGCAGGATTCTTACTTAAAGGCATGCTGGATATTCAAACCTGTCTGATGGCACTTGGCGGCCTGGTCGTGATTGCAGCAAGTTTTGTTCTGATGATTCGCTTCTCGGTTGAGCATAAGGCCAAAGAGCAAAAGCTATATGAAGAAGCTGTTCTTGAACGAAACAACCTGGCTTAAAACACAAGATACAAGATTTAGAAAATTTAGGAGAAGGAATATGAAACTGGTAATGATTGGCCATGGCATGGTAGGACACAAATTTATTGAATCTGTGCTTGAGCATGCGGGTGATGAGGTTGAAATCACGATTCTGGCAGAAGAGCCGCGTCTGGCTTATGACCGTGTACATTTAACTGAATATTTCACTGGAAAATCAGCCAAGGATTTAACCCTTTGCCGTAACGACTTTGCAGATGCGTATGGAATTGATCTACGTTTGAGTACCAAAGCGACTGCAATCGATACTGTTAATAAAACAGTCACCACTAATCATGGCGATGTGATTGCTTATGACAAACTGGTTTTAGCCACCGGCTCCTATGCTTTTGTTCCACCAATTCCGGGTAATGATCGTGAAAATTGCTTTGTTTACCGTACTATTGAAGACTTGGATGCCATTCGTGCAGCCAGCCTGAATTCAAAAACCGGTGTAGTAATTGGTGGTGGTCTGTTAGGTCTGGAAGCAGCTAAGGCACTACGTGACCTGAATCTGGAAACGCATGTGGTTGAATTTGCACCACGCCTGATGGCCGTTCAAATTGATGATCTAGGCGGTAAAGTATTACGCAGCAAAATCGAAGATCTGGGCGTTAAAGTCCATACCCAAAAAGCCACCTCGTCTATTGAAGATGGTGTCAATGCCAAGCACGTGATGAAGTTTGGTGATGGTGCTGAGCTGGAAACCGACATCATTCTGTTCTCTGCAGGGATCCGTCCACGTGATGAGCTGGCACGTCAAAGCGGACTGGCAATCGGTGAGCGTGGCGGGATCATGATCAATGATTATTGCCAAACTTCCAATCCAGACATTTACGCGATTGGTGAATGTGCGCTGTGGAATAACAAGATTTTTGGTCTGGTTGCACCAGGCTATGACATGGCACGTATTGCTGCGAAACATGTACTACAAGAAGAATGTGCAGCATTTGCTGGCGCAGACATGAGCACCAAGTTGAAACTGATGGGCGTTGATGTTGCATCAGTTGGTGATGCACATGCCATGACACCAGGTTCACTGAGCTACTTCTATGCCGATGAAGCAGCGCAGATCTACAAAAAAATCGTAGTTAATGCTGAAAAAACCAAACTGCTCGGTGCAGTGCTGGTCGGTTGTGCCAAAGAATATAACGACCTGCTGCAAATGATGCTAAATGGTCTGGAAATCCCGGAAAATCCGGAAAGCCTGATCATGCCGGGCTTTGATCAAGCGACTGCAAAAGCAGGCGGTAGCGGTGTAGACCTGCTCCCAGACAGCGCAACGATCTGTTCATGTAACAACGTATCTAAAGCGGATATCTGTTCAGCGATTGCCGATGGTTCAACTTCGCTTGGTGCACTGAAAAAATGCACCAAAGCTGCTACAGCTTGTGGTGGCTGTGCACCGCTGGTGACGCAAGTTCTGAAATCTGAGTTACAACGTCAAGGCGTAACAGTAAATAACCATCTCTGCGAACACTTTGCTTATTCACGCCAGGAACTGTATCACCTGGTTCGTGTGAATGAAATCAAGACCTTTGATGACCTGATCCAGCAACATGGTCATGGTCTGGGCTGTGATATCTGTAAGCCAACAGTGGCCAATATTCTTGCATCTTGCTGGAACGACTTTGTCCTGAAACCAAGCCATGCCGGCCTGCAAGACAGTAACGACTACTACCTCGGTAACATTCAAAAAGATGGTACTTACTCTGTCGTTCCTCGTATGGCAGGTGGTGAAGTCACTCCAGATGGTCTGATCATCATTGGTCAAATTGCTAAAGAATATGGTCTGTACACCAAATTGACTGGCGGCCAGCGTGTCGATATGTTTGGTGCGCAACTGCATCAATTACCAGAAATCTGGGAAAAACTGATCAATGCCGGTTTTGAATCGGGGCATGCTTACGGTAAATCGCTGCGTACCGTGAAATCTTGTGTCGGCAGCACCTGGTGCCGTTATGGTGTAGATGATTCTGTGGGCTTGGCGATCTATCTGGAAAACCGCTATAAGGGCTTACGTTCTCCACACAAACTGAAAATGGCCGTGTCTGGCTGTACCCGTGAATGTGCCGAAGCACAAAGCAAAGACGTGGGTGTGATTGCCACTGAAAAAGGCTGGAACCTGTATGTCTGCGGTAACGGCGGTATGAAACCACGCCACGCGGAACTGCTGGCATCAGATCTGGATACACAAACTCTAGTCCGCTATATCGACCGTTTCTTCATGTTCTATATCCAGACTGCAGACCGTCTGCAACGTACTTCAGTATGGCGCGACAATCTCGAAGGTGGCCTGGATTATCTGAAAGATGTCGTTGTGAATGACTCACTGGGTCTGGCAGCAGAACTCGAGCGTCGTATGGAGCATGTGGTGGGCACTTATCAGGATGAATGGCGTACTGCAGTTGAAGATCCAGAAGTCCGTAAACGTTTCAAAACCTTTATTAATGCCAAGGCTGAACAGCAAAACGATCCGCACGTTCAATTTACTGAAGTGCGCGGTCAGATCCGTCCAAAAACTGAAGCTGAACGCAATGCCAGCCGTATTCCGGTAGTTGAAGCCTGATTCAAAGAATAAAGGAGCAAGAATATGACAATGTTTAAAGATATGAATGAACTGAATTGGGTTGAAGTGTGTGCACTGGATGACATCACGCCTAATACTGGCGTTGCAGCTTTGGTGGAAGATCAGCAAATTGCGATCTTTCGTGTAGGTTCAGAAAAACGTGTTTATGCACTCAGTAACCAGGATCCATTTAGTAAAGCATTTGTGATGTCACGCGGCATCATTGGTGATCTGCAAGGTGAACGTGTAGTCGCTTCACCAATTTACAAGCAGCATTTTAGTTTGGCGACTGGCCGCTGTTTGGAAGATAAAGACCAAAAGCTACTGGTTTTTCCAAGCAAGATTGAAAACGGCAAGGTGTTCATTAGCCCAGTGCCACAAAAAACCTATATCACCAACAACGGTGTTTCACCGGAGAAAATGAAACTGGTACTGGTTGGTAATGGTCTGGCAGGCATGCGTTGTCTGGAAGACCTGCTGGATATGGCACCAGACCGTTATGAAATTACTGTGATTGGTGAAGAGCCGTGGGGTAACTACAACCGCATCATGCTGTCGCCAGTGCTTTCTGGTGAGAAAACCATTGATGACATCATGCTACATCCGCATGCATGGTATGCCGACAAAGGTATCCGTCTGGTTGCAGGTGATCCAGCGGTTCGTATCGATCGTCTGCGTAAGCAGGTTTATACCGAAAAAGGCGAAGTGATCAGTTATGACCGTTTAATTCTGGCGACGGGTTCCAAACCATTCGTTCCGCCAATTCCAGGTAGCGACTTAAAAGGTGTACTCAGCTTCCGCGACATTTATGATGTGAACAACATGCTGGACTACTGCAAAACCAAGAAAAATGCGGTGGTGATTGGTGGCGGTCTACTGGGTCTGGAAGCTGCTTATGGCCTGCAACAGCAAGGCATGAATGTCACAGTATTGCATCTGATGGATCGTATCATGGATCGTCAGCTGGACAGCAAAGCCAGTCAGATGCTGAAAACAGCGATTGAGCAGAAAGGTATCACCATCCTGACTGAAGCCAATACCGAATGCTTAATTGGTGAAGAAGGTCATGTGACCCAAGTGAAACTAAAAGATGGCACCGTGCTGGCTGCTGATTTGGTGGTCTTCGCAGTTGGTATTCGTCCAAATATCGCATTGGCGCAAAGTGCCGGTCTGCGTTGCAACCGTGGTGTGCTAGTGAATGACACCATGCAGACTTTTGACCCAAGTATTTATGCGATGGGTGAATGTATCGAGCACCGTGGTCAAACCTTTGGTCTGGTTGAACCACTTTGGGGCCAGGCGTTCATTTGTGCATCACATCTGGCCGAGCATGGCAGCCTGACCTTTAAATCGCCAACGGTTCCGACTCAGCTGAAAGTGAGTGGTTGTGATGTGTTCTCTGCAGGTGACTTCGAACCAAAAGATGATTTTGAAGATATCGTACTGAATGACGAGAAACGTCAGGTCTATAAACGCATTATTATTCAAAAGGATAAAGTCATTGGTGCGGTGCTGTTTGGTGATACGGAAGACGGTGCCTGGTATGCCGAACTGATTGCAGATCAAACCCCAATTGCAACGATTCGTAACAAGCTGCTTTTTGGTCGGGATTTTGCATTAAAGAAAGCAGGGTAAAAAATCAATTTGTCATGGTGAAACCAAGATTCGCGGAAACGTCATCCGCAACTGTTTGAGCCAAGACAAAATATGAAAATGAATGTTTCTGCGACCTTTTTGATACATGCCGGATGAGGGCGAGTTTTGCGGATGACAATGGTTTTGCCTACTTTTCCCGAAAGAAAAGTAGGTCGAACCGAAGGTTGATCCAAATAAATGAGTTGCATTGAAAAGACACCGTTGTAATGAACCTTTTTTGAAAAGAATTAAATTGTGTTTCAACTCCTAAGGAGCATCCATGAACAGTATTCCCGTTGTGGAAATTGAAAGCTCCACAGAATTAAAAACTAAAACTACACAGACCACGTGCCCATATTGTGGCGTGGGTTGTGGTGTGACTGCACATGTAACGCCGACCATATCAGGTTCGAAAGTGACTGTTGAAGGCGATGCCAATCATCCTTCTAATTACGGTAAGCTGTGTATTAAAGGCAGTAATTTGGCCGATACCCTAGGACTTGAAACTCGTTTACTACATCCAATGCTGGGTCGTAAAGATCAGCGTGAAGTCACGAGTTGGGATACTGCAGTTTCGTCCATTGCCAATAAATTCCAACAATATATCGACCAGTATGGTCGTGACAGTATTGCCTTTTATGTTTCCGGTCAGCTGCTGACCGAAGACTATTATGTAGTGAATAAATTCGTCAAAGGCTATCTCGGTACGGCGAATATTGATACCAATTCACGTCTTTGCATGTCCTCTGCGGTTGCGGCACATAAACGTGCCTTTGGCGAAGATTTGGTTCCAGTCAGTTACGAAGATTTCGAACATACTGACATGGTGGTACTGGTCGGTTCCAATACCGCTTGGTGCCATCCAGTATTGTACCAACGCATTATGAAAGCCAAAGAACAGCGTGACCTGCTTGTGATCGTGGTTGATCCACGCTTTACCAGCACCTGTGAAGCAGCAGATTTGCATTTGCCAATTCTGCCGGGTCAGGATGTGGCACTGTTTAATGGTTTATTACAGTACTTACATCAGCATGGTTACGTTGATCACGCATTTGTTGCGGCACATACCCAAGGGCTGGAACAGGCTTTAGCGAGCAGTTCTACTGAAGCTTCGATTGAGGATGTGGCTGCACGTACCGGTATTTCAGCAGTTAAACTCACTCAATTCTTTGAAAAGTTTGCCCAGACAGACAAAGTAATAACGTTGTTCTCCATGGGCGTAAACCAGTCATCACGTGGCGTCGATAAAGCCAACAGTATTATTAACTGTCATTTGCTCACCGGTAAAATCGGCAAACTCGGTGCAGCGCCATTTTCCATGACCGGTCAGCCAAATGCGATGGGCGGGCGTGAAGTCGGTGGTCTAGCCAATATGCTGGCTGCACATCTGGATTTAGAAAATCCGGGACATCAGCAGCTGGTACAAAATTTCTGGCAAAGCCCGTATATTGCTAAACAAGCAGGACTGAAAGCAGTCGATTTATTCCAGGCCGTTGAAAGCGGTAAGATTAAAGCCATCTGGATTATGGCCACCAATCCGGTGGTCAGCTTGCCAGATGCAGATCAGGTCAAACGCGCCCTGGACAAATGTGAATTCGTGGTAGTGTCTGATATCTGTCAGGATACGGATACCACACAATATGCTGATGTCTTGTTACCTGCTTTAGGTTGGGGGGAAAAAGATGGCACCGTGACCAATTCAGAACGTCGTATTTCCAGACAGCGTGCTTTTTTAGATGCACCGATGCAAGCCAAAGCTGACTGGTGGGCGATCAGTCAGGTGGCTCAGAAAATGGGTTTCACAGGTTTTGATTTTAATAATAGCCATGACATTTTTCTGGAGCATGCCCGATTATCTGCTGAGCAAAACTCTGATTTAAGTCAGCGATCTGAAACGCCATATTTCCGTTATTTCAACCTGCAAGGCTTAAGTAATTTAACTGCACAAGAATATGACGAACTGGATCCAGTGCAGTGGCCAGTTTGGGATAAGCATCAAGATGCGAAATCTGTCACCCGGTTATTTGCTCAAGGTCAGTTCAGTCATGCAGATGGCAAAGCCAAATTCATTGCAATTTCAGCGGTCAATCCGGTTCATCAAACCTCTAGTGAATATCCTTTAATTTTGAATACTGGCCGGATTCGTGACCAATGGCATACCATGAGCCGTACCGGTTTATCTGCAAATCTCAGCACGCACCGTGCCGAACCTTACTGTGAAATTCACCCGAATGATGCACTAAAATACGGGATTCAGGATGGTGAATTGGTTGAGGTGAAATCGCAGTGGGGCAATTGTGTCTTGCGTGCGACTATTAGTGACAATATCCGCCGTGGACAGGTCTTTGCCCCGATTCACTGGAATGATCAGGTCGCATCCGATGCCCGGATTGGCAAGGTGGTGAATCCGGTAGTGGATGCTATTTCGGGTGAGCCAGAATTCAAGCATACTCCGGTTATCATCCATCCATTTTATAGCCAGTGGCAAGGCGTATTTTATGTGCGTCAAGGCTTTGAAAAAATCGTACGGCCGTCGATTGAAGCCACCGTGTGGTGGACTAAAATCACTACCAGCAAGGCAATACGTTATGAACTGGCAGACCGGAAGAAATTTAGCTACACCACTGAGCATTTAAAAGAATTATTGCCATTTCAGGATGAAAGTTTTGAATGGCTGAATCTTGAAGATCAGACCGCCCACATCAGTCATAGCGTGATACTTCAGGATGGTCATGTGATTGCCAGCCTATATATTGCACCGAAGGCCTTATTGCCGGACCGCGACTGGGTGGCAAGTCTGTTTAAACGTGAACGTTTAAGTGCTATGCACCGTAAAGCCTTACTTGCTGGACAGCCGATGTCGATGGCAAATAATGAAGGTCCACTGGTGTGTAGCTGTTTTAAAGTCGGTAAAAACCGCATCATTGACACCATTAAAACTAAAAATATTACGGATGAAAAACAGGTGACCGCATGTTTAAAAGCCGGAGGGAATTGTGGTTCGTGTTTACCTGAAATCCGTGGCCTGATTAAAACATGTCAATTGGAGACGGTAGAATGAAAAAAGGAGCCGAGAGAGAAAATAATAAAACAGCCTATCCACGTACTGATCTGGTAATTCTGGCGGGTGGACAGGCAAGACGCATGAATGGCATCAATAAACTGTTGCAGAAATTCGATGACCAGATTCAGCTGATCAAGATTCACCAACAGCTGAAATCGAATGTTGCACAGGTCTGGATTAACAGCCATCGCGACTATTCCATTTACCAGAAACTTATTCCCAGTGTTCATTATTATCAAGATGATGAGCCGGGCTTTCAGGGGCCGTTAATGGGCATGAAAAGTGCCTGGTCGCATGTGCAGTCGGATTATGTACTGTTTGTCCCTTGTGACCTAACTTATATTCCTTCCAAAGTATTGCTCAAGTTACACCAGGCTCTAGCCAAAAATAGTCTG
This sequence comes from Acinetobacter sp. UBA3025, assembly GCF_002367915.1. Classification (NCBI taxonomy): domain Bacteria; kingdom Pseudomonadati; phylum Pseudomonadota; class Gammaproteobacteria; order Moraxellales; family Moraxellaceae; genus Acinetobacter; species Acinetobacter sp. UBA3025. Next base: position 1,569 of record NZ_DFDO01000119.1, on the reverse strand, counting down.
GCTGAAGTGGCCTATGTGGAAATTAACGGCAAGCCACTTTATCCATTTTGTCTGGTCAAACGCAGCAGTCTGGCAACCCTGAACTTACATCTTGAACAGGAACAGCGCAGTCTTAAACACTGTTTTGCTGATTTGCACGCACAAGTGGCACGTTTTAAAAATCGTGCGCTATTTTTTCACAGTATTAACTCGCTGGATGAACTGCAACAGTATCAACAGCTCAAATTTCTGCACTAAAAACTGAATATTTTGCTTTTGGCACAAAGTTGGAACACTTATTGCAATTCTAATTATTACAAGATTGGGCGATTTGAGTTTCGCGCACCGCATGTGTGCAACAACCCACCCAATGCCTGAAGATGGATGTTCAACATGAATATGATGACACAGCTTAAAAATGATGCCTTGTTTGTCGATCAATTCGGTCGTGGCAAGCGCAAGCTAAGGATTTCAGTGACCGATCGCTGCAATTTCAAATGTGTTTATTGTATGCCTGAACATCCTGAATGGATGAAAAAACACGATCTGCTCAGTTTTGAAGAGCTGTATCAATTTTGCGATTTTATGGTGCGTCATGGCATCCAGTATATCCGCATTACTGGTGGTGAGCCGTTAATGCGTCAGGGCGTAGTGCATTTTGTTGAACAACTGCAAGCGCTGAAAAAGCTGGGACTACAACGCATTTCCATGACTACGAATGCGCATTACTTAAAACAATATGCACAGGCCTTAAAGCAGGCGGGACTGGATGACCTGAATATTAGTTTGGACAGTCTGGATGCTGATCAGTTTAAACAGCTGACTCAAAAAGATTTGGCACCTGTGCTAGAAGGAATTCAGGCAGCACAAGCTGCAGGTTTACCGGTTAAGATCAATACCGTGCTGATGCAGGGTATCAATGATGATCAGATCCTGCCATTGGCGCGCTGGTCAGTTCAGCAAAATATTGTCCTGCGCTTTATCGAATTTATGCCACTTGATGGTGATCACAATTGGTCTACTGAGCATGTAGTCAGTGAACAATACATTTTAGAAACTTTGGCGACTGAATTTACGCTCACTCAAAAAACTAATAATTCTGCCCAATCAGCTTCGGAACCCGCACGCCAGTATCTGATTGATGGCCATCCGATTGGAATTATTTCAACCATTACCAATTCATTTTGTGGCAGCTGTGACCGCTTGCGATTGACTGCACAAGGTGAATTTTATAACTGCCTGTTTGCACCTCAAGGCTTGAATCTTAAAAAGGAAATCAAATCACTAAATTCATCTGTCGCTCTAAGTGAGTTGAATTTGTATGACGCTTTATCCCGATATATCTGGAACAAAGAACAGGGCTTTCATGCCATAGAGCAACGCTTGAAAAGTCAAAGTATGAATCAAAACAGCCGCAAAATTAGTATGCACATGATAGGAGGCTAAGATGTCACAGATCAGAATCAGAATTGAAGCCTTCGGTGCGGTAGAGCGACAGTTACCGCAAGATCTCGAAATTATCTGCAAATCTCAAAGTACCGTATCTGAAGTTTTGAATCAGGTGGGACAAAATTATCCTGATGCATTTGG
>NZ_DFDO01000120.1:9160-24320 GCF_002367915.1 Acinetobacter sp. UBA3025 | reverse complement strand
TTTTGAGCACCCTGATAATATTCACTTTGCTGGCACAGAATCTCGGTCAGGTGACGTAAATTCACCACTACCCGTTCATTGTCCAGGCTCTGGCTTGCAACCATATTGGTCCAGACCTGAAACAGATTTAAAGCATAATTCCAGGCCGTCAGAAACCCTTTTTCAAACCACATTTCCCGGATAGCATCAAAGTCGGCAATATAATGGCTCAGACCTTCGCTCTGCTCTTGCAGTTCGATTAACTTTTTCAGGTTAAAGCCCAATAAACGGGTCAATAAAGCACGTTTGACTTTGGCTTCGTTAAAAGGCTCCATGATCGCGGTCAGAACAGCTGCAACATCCTGAGCCACCGGACTGGCAAAGACGCTCTGCTTAGATTCCTTATAACAGGGAATCCCCATGCGTTGCAGACGCTGCTTGACCTGTTCCAGCGCATAATGGCCAAAACTGAGAACTGCAATATCATCCGCTTTTAAGTGCCGAACATTGTCACCCTGCTGGAAATACAGTTGCTGCTGTTCAGACTGATTCAATAACTGGCGGATTTTCCAGACCACCTGATCCGCTTCAACATCCTGTTCACCGAGTTGAATCCAGCGCAGTGGATGCGGATTGCTCAGCGTTTTATCGATTAAATCCGGATGTGGCCGGCTCCCCGCCTGAATCAGGGTGTAATGCACCTGTTCACCAAAATCCATCTGGCGTTGAAACAACGCGTCCACCACCTCGACTAAAGGTTTTACCGAGCGATGGTTTTGGATCAAGGTATATTCACGGCCCTGCTTTTGCAGTACATCAGCACGCGCCTTGTTATAGGTCAGCATGTCGCCGCCACGGAAACCGTAAATCGCCTGTTTCGGGTCCCCAACCATGATCATACAGCCAGCTTTGACCCGATTCGGATCACGCCAGATTTTAGCCAGCAGATCATCCTGATCCTGATTGGTATCCTGAAATTCATCCACCAAAATCAATGGATAGCGTGCCTGTACAAACTGGGCAAAACGCTGGCCTTGCTGTCCTTGTAAGGCTTCAGCCAAGGTTCTAATCTGCTGGGAAAATGTGGTTTCGCCCTGTTTTTGCAGGGTTTGTGGCAGACGGTTCTGCACACTGCGAATAATATGATATTCAAGATAGGTGATCAGCTGCTTCAACTGGGCATCCATCTTCTCTTTGACTTCACACAATCCATCAATGGCCTGAATCAGGCTATGTTGCAGAATCTGCTGCTGCTCTGCTTCCGGACAGCTTTTGTTAAATACTTGCTTCATTGAGACCGGCTGAAAATCGGTTTTCTTGCGGCGCAAATAACACAGATTCAATAAAATCGCATGCAGTTCTGGATCAAAAAAGCTCATTACACCTTTGGTTTTCAGTGCCGCCCTCCAGGTCATAAAGTTTTCACAGACATCACTTAATCTGGTGAAAAAACTCTTATGAAAATACTTAGGCGAATTCTGGCAATACTCCCGAATGATCTCAATTTCATGTTCATGTACATCGAACAGGCGCTGAATACAGTGCTCTAGTTCAGCCAGATCCCATTCGACTTTTTCTACTTTCTGAAAGTATTGCACACGAAAATTTAGAGCATCACGAACTAGTCCAGTATAATGTTCTACTGGTTTCAACAGGTTTTGTAGATACAGGTGATTGACCATATATTGCGGCTGCTGCTGGATCCATTCTCGTAGTACATCATGAATCAGCTGCTGGATATATAGGTCCTGATCTTCAGTCAGTTCGGCCCGTTCAATCTTGCCGCTTTCAAAAGCAAATTCACGTAATAATTTCTGGCTAAAGCTGTCCAGTGTTCCGACAAACAGCTCATCCAGCTGGTTCAGTACCAAACGCAGACGGCGCCGGGCGTAATCCATGCGTGAGCCATAATCTTTCAACACCTGCTGGAACAGCGGATCCGATTCAGTCTGGATTTTGGCGGTGATTTCGACCGAATTCAGCTCCTGATGACGCTGAATGAAGGCCAGCGTTTCCTCGACTCTGAGACGTACCCGGTTTTTCAGTTCAGCTGTAGCCTTACGGGTAAAAGTCGTCGCAATCACCTGATGCGGATAATACTGATCCAGAAAAATCCGTACCATCAAACTGGATAAGGTATAGGTTTTACCGGTCCCCGCGGAAGCTTCAATCCAGTGCAGGCCGCTAAAGCGCATGTCCTGAATCGGATTGGTTGAAATCTTTTTGTTCTGGTTGGGTAACATGGTCATTATTCTTTTATCCATTCCAGATGTTCATGAATCGGCGCATATAGCGCATGGGCAAAATCATGGCAACAGCGTTGCAAGGCCAGATCCGGGTCCTGATCCTGCAAAATAAACTGCCAGTCCTGATGCAACTGGCTGGATTCATCGCTGGCCAAAGGCTTGGCACTTTCATAGCTGTTGTTCCAGGCCTTTAGCAGTTCCTGCATCTCGGCAATGGTGATCTGTCCCTGTTCATTTTCGGTCCATTCCCAGGCCTTTTTCATCAGCAATTCGGCAGGCAATACCAGCGGCTGGGTCTGTCCCACTTCCCAAGCTTTCAGCCAGGCCTGTAAATGATGACGTGCCTGACTAGAACGCAGTCCGGAGAATTTCAGGGTTTTATTACTGAAAATGACAATCCGTTCCAGCTGCGGCGACAGTTCATCATTATTCAGATAGGCCAGCCAGAGCAGATATTCCAGCCAGACCTGTGCCCGACGTTTTTCTGAGGCCGAAGATGACTGCATGCTGAGCCAGTAACTGCTGTGTGGCACTTGTGGCAAGGTAATATGAATCAGCAGTTCAGGGTTATATTGCCAGGTTTGCTGCGTTACAGGTGTCAGCTCTTTATTCAGCTGCAATAAACGTTCTTTTAGCGATTGCTGTTCCTGCTGACTGCTGAGCCAGGTCGCTTCCTGAGTTTTTCCGGCCGGTAAGCGGTCCAACATCAGCTGTGGCTCAATCTCTTGATCCTGTTGTAATAGGAAATCACGGACCTGATACTGTTCCAGTTTATTCAGCAATAAGGGTTCTCGTGAACTTGGCAGATCGGCATATCTCACACTGGAAACACCGATACTTTTCAGGAATAGACGTGCCGGGAAAATCATGTCACGAATCCACTCATCCCCTTTCAGCACCCGGATTTCTTTCTGCATCAAGGCCGGATAATGGGCATTGATCCAGCTGCTGCGCTTGCCCTCTGCACTGCGAATATATTCTGCTACAGCAAACCACTGGGTCTGATAACGTGGGGTATGAGATTCAACGTAACCAATTGGATCGAACGGCTGTAATGGATGTACATGATAGAGTTGACGGATATGCTTGGCAATACTCAAACCATTGATTTCAACCGTTTCATCGACTTCAGCATCGGGCTGGTCTGACTGGCAGATCAGGGCAATATGCTGGATCAGTTCCTGCAATGAAGTGGATGGATCACGCGCTTCACCATCATCAACATCAAAGCCATTATAGAACAGCCATAAATTGTCCTGCGCCAATAGCAATGCATCCAGAAAAGCACCTTGATCATCATCCAGACGGGAACGATCCCCTAGTTGCGGCTTCAGACTGTTCATCAGGTCAAATGGCACCTGCTGATTCCGGCTCGGAAATTTACCGGTATCCAGATTCAGCATCACCACCAGCTTATACGGCAACGGACGGATCTGGCCGATTTGACTAAAGGTAATTTGTCCGGTCGGCTCGGCCTGATCCAGTTGCATCTCCAACGTATTCTGAATTTCTTCCAGTACATAAGGCAATGGCAGACTTAAGGCGACCAGCTCCTGGCTGGCCTGCGGATCATCCTGATCATGGTAATCGGCCAACGTCAGCATCCGCATCTGCTTGTCAATGATTTCTGCGACCGTCTTTAAGGACTCAACCCCGGCTTCACGGAACTCATTCAAGTCTTCACGCAGATATTCCAGCCAAGTTTTTACCGGGGTACGTTGTCCCTGTTCATGCAAAATCAGCCAGTCACGGCGCTGTACCAGATCCTGATAAATCTGGATCAGAGTCGAAATGAGAGGAAAATCACTACTCAAGACCCGAGCATAGCTTAAGGTATCCTGAAACAGGGCATGTTCCGGAACTGCAAGCCCGAGTGCCAGCCGATCCAGCGCAAACTTAAAACTGAAGCGGTAGTCTTCATCACCGGCAGTCAGGCTTTGCTGTAAATGCTGCTGATCCAGACCGCGTTTAAAGCCCGCTTCGCCCAGTAACTGCAACATGCGCTCAACTTGCGCGTAGTCCAGCGCATATAGTTGCTGGGTCGCATTCAGGCTGAGCCAGTCGGCAAAATCTTCGATACTGAAACGTCGATGCACCAGCTGAATCCGGCCCAGTACCGCGCGCCAGGCATTGCTGACATCGAGTCGGGACACCCCGGCAATCTGGATTGGCAGATATAGGTTGTCTTTTTGCAGACGCTGGCTATGGCCTTCCCGTTCTCGCGGTGGTGGTGCAAAGACACTCCGGATCGCCGGCTCCAGCTCTTTCAGGTTCGGGGCCAGCACCAGAATATCGCTCGGCTGACGTGGGGCATCTTCCGTGCCTTGGGCCAGCCAGTGAATCATCTGTTCTTTTAAGACTTCCAGCTGGCGCAGTGAGGAATGACAGACATGAATCTGTACCGAATCATCGTCGGGTTTGAGCGGATACTGGTGTTTTTCCGGTTCCAGCAGGTACAAAATATCCGACTGGATTTTGGCCAGTAACTTATCCTGATATTCATCCACGAAAGCATCGGCCCAGAGACCTTCTTCACCTGAAGACAGTTTGGACAATAACGAGAAATGATCACGTGCCTGCTTGCCAAAGCGGGTCAGCAAGGGATGACGCGATTCTCGGTCTTCGGCATTAAAGTTCAACTGAAAGGCTGCAAAGAAATGCTGGATTTCGGTATCAGTCGGCAAACGTCCCTGAGATTTTTCAAATTTCTTGATGAAACGTTCCTGCACGCCAAGGTCATAACGTGCTTTCCAGTCCGGATCGACACTATCGGCCCAGTATTCCTGTGATGGGTTAAAGTGGAAAATATAAATATCGATGTATTGACCGAGAAGGCGCAAGAAATCCAGTTGACTCGGTGGCAATTCTAGCAAGGTAAAGACCACGACCTGTTGTGGCAAACGTTTTAAAGCCTGTGCCTGAGTATCTTCATTTTCCAGACGTTCCCAGTACATCTGTTCGATGTCCAGAATCTTGGCATAATCATCCTGAAAGACATGCTGCCATAGCCAGCGCTGCCAGGCTTCCAGTTCGCGTGCCTGAATCTTGACGAAGTCTGCCACCGGAATTTCATGGCCATTTTCATCTTTAGGAATATAGATCATCTGCTCAAGATCGAGCGCGATATCCTGCCCCCAGGACGCTAGCCAGTTGGTGGGACAACGGCATTCCTGTGGCGGGCAATTCCGCGCGCAATAACCACGATAATCCATATAATGGCTAAACAGGCGCGAGACCTGTTCGGATACCCAATACAGCATGCTTTGTTTTTTCAGCTGCTTCTCTGTGCCCTGTTCCAGACGATCTGCGCTGTCATAAATCCGCTTGATAATCGAATACAGAGGATGATCGACCTCTAATGGAATCTGCTCAGGCAAAATACATTTACGTAGTGCCTGAAATACCCGCCATTTAATAATAATTCGGGGAATATTGGCTTCACGGATCTGTTCAACTTCTTTTGGATTATTTAGCACCCACTGATAGGAAGTCCACTGAAAGGCACGGATCCGATGATGAAACTGGGTATTGGCACTGATGCCCTTTTTCTCGGCAATTTTCTGGGTGAGCCAGGCCTCGACTGCAGGAGACGGTACAATAAAATGCCGCGGCTGTAACACGGCCAAGGGATTTTTCGCGCTCTGGTTGACGATACGCAGCATACTATCCAAAAGCACATCAATGCGTTGACTCTGAATAACATGAATTGCCATCGTTTCCCCTGAAAAATGAGATGGAGCAGTACTACAAAATGATAAAGATTATTTACTATACTTACCGAACTGTCTATGTCACTTTAAAACTCATACTTCAGTCAAAAAAGTTCTTTGAAAAAAGCATCTTATTGATGTTTGAACAGAAAAAACAACATCTAGCTTTAGGTAATGCCCATGAAATTAGACAAAATTCCAGATCGTATCGATCCAAGTTTAGATTTAGACAGAATTCGCAACGAGTGCTTAGAGCTAACCAAAAAACGTGCCTATTATTCTGCCGGAGCAGCTGTGATTCCGGTGCCATTTCTGGACGTGGTCATTGATGTCGGCATTCTGTCGCAACTGATTCCGGAGATCAATGCCCGCTTTGGTCTGGCCCCTGAACAGATCAGTGTGTTTGATCCTGCAACTAAGCAGGTGCACTGGAATGAACTGCGTAAACGCGGAATCGAGTTTTCCGGTCTGGTGGTAGCACGTACAGCAGTCAAAAAATCTTTGAACAATGTTGCAGCGAAAGTGATCACAAAGCAAGTCACAAAATTCATTCCGCTGGGTGGTCAACTGGTAGCCGCGAGCCTCGGTTATTTTGTCATGAAGAAAATTGCTGAAGCGCATGTGGAAGATTGCTATCGCACAGCAAAAAATATTCAGCAAAAACAGATTGCTCAAGGCAAATAAATTTCCCGCCCCATTTTTTATCCCCAAACTTTTCAAAACTCAGGCAGATTAATCTGCCTGAAGCTGCTTTAAAATTGTTTTTAAAATTTCGACCCGAGCGGTGTTTTTATCATCAGTGGCGATAATGTGCCATGGTGCCTGTTCTGTCGACGTACGTTCAAACATGTCGGCGGCCGCTTTTAAATAATCATCCCAACGTTCCCGGTTACGCCAGTCCTCATCGGTGATTTTAAAACGCTTATGCGGGGTGTCTTCACGCGCCTTGAAACGAGCGGCCTGCTCTTCCTGGGAAATCGCCAGCCAGAATTTAATAATCACGGTTTGATGATTAATCAGGCTCTGTTCAAATCGGTTAATTTCATCATAGGCCCGTTGCCATTCTGCCGGACTGGCAAAGCCTTCTACCCGTTCTACCAGCACCCGGCCATACCAGGAGCGGTCAAAAATACAGATATCATCATCAGTTTGCAGCTTGTTCCAGAAACGCCATAAATAAGGACGATTCAGTTCATATTTTTCCGGCGCCCCGATGGTCTGGATTTCATATTCACGGGGATCCAGCTTTTTCACAATCCGCTTGATCGCTCCACCCTTGCCCGCTGCATCCATCCCTTCAAACAGCAAAATCACATTACGTGGGTCTGAGCGCAGCGCCTTGGCCACCTGAGGAGACAGTTTTTTCAGTTCCGCTTTATAGTCCTCTATCTTGGCAAGCTCTTGCGAAGGATGCTGTAATAATTCCGGAATTTTGGCCTGTTTCCATCGTCCCTTGGCCCGAACCGGATGATTCGGACAATGTTTTAGCGCCTGCAAAATATGCTGCGCAAACTGCTGGTCACGCTGTTTTTCATCTTCCCCATCAATGATCAGCCAGTCTTCGTCTTTAGTAAACCGCTCTCGCAAACGCTGCACGGTGTCGTACTTTTTTTTGTCGCGCCAGTCCAGGCCATGCAGTTTGTGCCATTGCATTTCACTCGGATCAATCTGATCCAGGCGTTTTTGTAGCACTTTCCAGGGCAAGTCGAACCAGACCTTGACCACATCAACATAGTTATTTTTTAGATCCTGCTCAAAGACACGCATATCTTCCAGATAGGCATCAAACTGGGCATCATCAATGGCACCAGTCTGCATGGTGGTTCTGAGCAGATCACTGTACCAGTTGCCAAATAGCACCATAATCTGGCCTTGGGCAGGAATAAACCGTGTATAGGGTTGCCAGAAGGTCTGTTTTTCTCCTAATACTTGCGGCTGATCGGCCTTCACCTGCAAATAACGAGGATCTACCCATTCACGTAACTGTTTGACTGCTTCGCCCTTACCTGCCAGCTCAATTCCATTGACCAGAACAATTAGGCTTTTGCCATTTTTCTGACCTTGGGTTTTTCTCAGATCATACTGGGCATTGATCAGCGCAAGGGATAGCTCGTCTTCATCCATTAACTGGAAAATTTGTTCTTCTGTACGCATGGAGACCCCTCATCTTTTATTCTTGTGGACAGTATAGCGAGGAGTCTGAACGCAAAAATAGCGTTAGCAACGTTTTTCACACGATTAGATTGTCTGTTTAAACAGCAAATTGACATTCAAATAAGGAATCATTGATCAATTTGTCATAGCGAGATTGCGCCACACCCTCTAAGATTCTGAGATCGAAAAATCATATTTGAAAATACATGTCCAAACTTGCCCGATTAGATGAACTCTTAGAACAGTATTATCAGCTGAAGTATCACACTCAGCCTGAAATTTTAAGCCGTTTACAGGATGTGCAGGCATGGCAAAAGGCACGGATGCAGCGTAGCCATCATCAGCATTTTTCTGAAAAAAATAACCAGCTGATGGCCGAATATTTCCTGAACCGGCTCTACGGTGGCCCGGACTTCGACGCACTGGCCGGGCAGATTGCCCGACTGATAAAATATGCGCACAAGGCAGAAAAAATGATTCCGGAAAATGCCCTGAAAACCGGAACCTCAGGCGTAGAACTGGCGATCTTGGCCGTGCAACTGGATGAACAGGTCGCGATTCAGCTTTTAGAGGATTATCCTGCCAACGCACCATTGACCGATGAAATGATGCGCGTGACTTATCTGAAACTGGATCAGGGGGAAGCACGTTTGAAACAGCTGGCATTGCTGGATCAGCTGGGTGTCAGTCTGGATAAATATATGCGTTCCTTTGTGGTTTATACCGCCTTCAAGATGTGTAAAGGCGCAGCCAATAAATATCATTTTCAGGTGATGTATGAGTTTATGCAGGACGGTTTCCAGGCCATGAAACCGTTAAAGTCGGCAGAAAAATTCGTGCATGACTTTACTGCGATTGAACGCGGTATTATTGATAAGGTGCATTCAGGTGATCCAACACCATTCCAATAATACACTCCTGTCCCATCCATGATGAGGAAGGCTTGCGGTCCTGCCTGATCCTGATATTTTCAGGTTTTTATGGCAGGCCATCGCCAGTGATAAATCATATGAATTATTCGATCACTGGCAGTGAAGATTTCCGCCCATATTCCTATTTTTCTGTATATTATTCATAACAATTGCATCATGATTGCTGAATAACATCCAAGAATCTGTCATTATGCAGGCAATGCAAGATTAACCCGATTGATATGTTAGGAGTGACTCCAATGTCGAATGAAAATCAAACGCCTACCCCTACACCCGAGTCGGCACAACAGACAGACAAAGTGAGCCCATTCTTAACCACTCCGCTTCCGCAAGGCGCTCCACAAGGTCAGCAACAATCTCTAGAACAACGCCTGACCGATACGCCTGTGACTGAAACTGTCCCTAAATATAACCTGCCACGCGGTGCCAATACCGGTAACGTCGGTCCAACCACGCACTTCGGCTACAAGACTGTGAGCAGTGACGAAAAAGCCCAGAAAGTGGCTGAAGTATTCCATTCGGTGGCCAGCAAATACGATATCATGAATGACCTGATGTCATTCGGCATTCACCGTCTGTGGAAACGTTTTGCGATTAATATGTCAGGCGTGCGCCGTGGCCAGCATGTGCTGGATATTGCTGGCGGTACAGGCGACCTGGCTAAAGTATTTAGCCGTGAAGTGGGCCCTACCGGTCATGTAGTACTGTCTGATATTAACGAATCCATGCTGAATGTTGGCCGTGATCGTCTGATTGATGCCGGCTGTACCAATGTTGATTTCGTTCTGGCGAATGCAGAAACTCTAGAGCCATTTGCCGACAACAGCTTTGACCTGGTAACGATTTCTTTTGGTCTGCGTAACGTCACCGATAAAGATGCTGCACTGGCAGCCATGTATCGTGTGCTTAAGCCAGGTGGTCGTTTGTTAATTCTGGAATTCTCTAAACCAGTTTTTGAGCCATTCTCAAAACTGTATGACCTGTATTCATTCACCGCTTTACCAATCATGGGCAAAATCGTGGCAAATGATTCAGAAAGCTATAAATACCTGGCTGAATCAATCCGTATGCATCCAGACCAGCGTACTTTAAAAGGCATGATGGAAAATGCTGGCTTCCAGAACTGTGATTATCACAATCTGACCGGCGGTATCGTTGCCATTCACCGTGGCTTCAAGCTTTAAGGGTCGTACCCGATATGTGGTCACTTCTCGCTCTCGGTGCTGTTGAACGCCTGATTCATCATATGATTGATCTGGATGCGATTACCCGCATTCAGCTCAATGCTTTAGCCGGCAAAATGTTGCGGCTGGTCATTGCCTCACCGCAACTGTCCGTCGATGTCTTCTTTGATGAGGGCAAGGTTCGTCTGGAACCAACGCCAACCGGTCATACTGAAGAATCTTCGATTTTTGAACAGCGCCCTTATGAAGCCAATAGTACTCAAATTCCTGAAGCAACGGCGACGCTACAGGTGAATAATGTCGTAGAGCTGCTTAAACTGCTGCTTGCTGATGAAGTCGGTAATATTCCATTGCAAGGTGACTATAAACTTCTGCAAGAAATCCAGCGCATCATGCAGCAGGCAGAACCTGATCTGGCGGCGCATTTGAGTCCTTGGATTGGCCCTGCTCTGGCACATGAAATTGGCAAGTTGCAGCTGGCTCCGAAGCATTTAAAACGCACTTTGCAAAGCCAATTATTTTTCGCTAAAGATGCCCTGAAAGAAGATAGTGGCCTTTTTGCCCCGCGCTGGCAAATGGATGACCTGAATCAGGATACTCGTATCCTGAACCAGAATTTGGATCGCGTCGAAGCCAAAATCCGTCAGCTTCAGGCTCAGATTGAATCTGACGATTCCACTGATCAGCCTTTTACTCCTGCTACACCTCATATTCCTTCTCAATACTAGGTACACCGCTTTATGATTCCGCATGTTTCACGTTTACTCGAACTTTGGCGCATCGCCGCGCACTATAGACTCGACACGTTGTTTCCTGCGGAAGAACTTCCTGAGAAAGCCCGGCATATTTTATCTTTAATTCGTATGCATCCGGCAGCCTGGTCTAGCCGTGAGCGTAAGAATCCACTCAAGCTGAAATTGGCCCTGGAAGAGATGGGACCGCTGGCGATCAAGTTGGGACAATTGCTTTCGACCCGTCGTGACCTGATTCCGCCTGAAGTGCTGCAACAACTGGTCCTGTTACAGGATCAGGTCAAACCCTTTGATAATGATGTCGCCAAGATGCGTATTCAGGAATCATTAAAAGCGGATGTAAATACCCTGTTCGCCCGATTTGATGTTCAGCCGCTGGCAGCCGCCTCGATCGCACAGGTGCATACTGCAGCCCTGCATGATGGCCGTGAAGTGGTGGTTAAAGTGACCCGCCCCAATATTCGTCAACAGATCTTGCAGGATTTTGAGATTCTAAGCTGGCTGGGTGATTTTCTGGAAAAGCGTCTGGAAGCAGCGCGTGCCCTACACTTGTCTGAAATTATTCAGGACTATCGCCAGATCATTCTGAATGAGCTGGACCTGACTCTGGAAGCGGACAATACCCGCCGTATGCGTCATTACTTCACTGGCTCCAGTATGATGTATGTGCCTGAAGTTTATATGGACAGTAAGGACGTGCTGGTGGCAGAACGGATTACCGGTGTTCCGATTTCGGATATTGCCACCTTTGATGAACTGGGTATGGATCGTGCTGATCTGGCACGTAAAGGTCTGACGATTTTCTTTACTCAGGTCTTCCGCGACAACTTCTTCCATGCGGATATGCATCCGGGTAATGTCTTTGTTGAAACTATCAATCCGGCCAATCCGCGCTTTATTGCGCTGGACTGTGCGATTATGGGCGAGCTATCCAAGCATGACCAGATGACGGTAGCACGTATGCTGCTGGCGGTCATGAACAGCGACTTCATGCAGCTGATTCAGATTGTGCATCAGGCAGGCTGGATTCCGCCAGGTACCGATCAGGACGCGCTAGCACGCGAAATGCGTCGCACTGTAGGTCCAATGGTCTCCAAGCCAATGCATGAACTGGACTTTGCCGGAATTCTGATTCAGGTCATGGACATCGCCCGTCGTTTCCATCTGGAAATCCCGCCACAACTGATGTTGTTACTGAAAACGCTGGTTCATGTAGAAGGTCTGGGAACAGATTTATATCCTGAGCTGGATATCTGGAGCCTGGCTAAACCAATCCTCACCGATTGGGTCAAAGCCCAGATGAATCCGCAAAAGAATATTAAAGAACTGGGGCAAAAAATCCCGGATCTGCTTTTGGGTGCGCAGGATTTACCGACCCTGATGATCGACAGCCTGAACGGTCTGAAAAACCAGTCCGCCTGGCATGCCAAGCAGCTCAATGAATTGCAAAGCATGCGCCTGCAAATGGAACATCAGCAAAAACGTAGCTGGATTTTTGGCAGCATCATGGCTATCCTGCTTTCGATTGCAATCATTTCACCATGGTTTGTTTCAGTGATTCTGATTGTGCTGGCAAGCATACTCGCGGTCTGGCGGATTGCGAAATAACTGAAATAACCTGCTTAAAAGACCTGACATTGTTCAGGTTTTTTATTTTTCTCCTTCCCTATGACTGCAAAGTCACCTTAGGGTACATCTTGCCATTGGGCTCTGTGACCAGATGCTTAAAATATGTCCTCATTGGTCAAATATGGGTTGAACCTTTATGCAGATTTTACAAAAACATGCGCCTGCTCTGAACATCCGCGCTGGGCATCAGGCTCGTGAGCTGATTTTGAAAGAAGGTTTGCAACCCGAACAGGTCGATATTGTGCCAGGTGCCGCAGGCGGCCCCAAAGGCATCGGTATTCAGGGACTGGACCAGGCCATTTTTGGCGAGTTTTTCCCACGTGCTCCTCAGCGTAGAACTTTAGTCGGTTCATCCATTGGTAGCTGGCGTTTTGCCAGTGTCGCGGCCTGGGGAGCCAAAGCAGGTACTGAACGTCTTGCCGACTTGTATACCCATTTATACTTTCACAAGAAAATGACTCGCCAAGAAGTCAGTGACGTTTGTCGTGGCATGCTGCTGGATCTGGTACAAGGCAAAGAAACCGATCTGGTGAATCATCCAGATTATCATCTGACAGTATTATCGATTAAAGCCCAGCACATTTTCCAGAGTGACAAGGCCCTCCCCCTACTCGCCTCTGTAGCCGGCATCGTTGGAACTACCGCTGTGGCGCGTAAACATAGCCGCCATTTTATGCAACGTGTGATCAGCCAGCCGAATACAGGTGAACAGTTTAAAATTGCCGATGATGGATTTACCACACATTATCATGCCTTGACTGAGCAAAGTGTTTTGTCCTGGCTGATGGCCTCTGCCTCTATTCCGGGCGTCATGGCAGCGGTCAATAATATTCCAGATGCACCACAAGGTTATTATCGTGATGGCGGTCTGATTGACTATCATATTGACCTTCCGTTTCAGAGCAAAGGCATCGTGCTGTATCCGCATTTTACTGACAGTATTACTCCTGGCTGGTTCGATAAACTGTTTAAACGCACGGCAAGCCCGGAAAATCAGGCACGAACTTTGCTAATTTCACCCTCTCAGGAATATCTGCAAAGTTTACCTTTGGGTCGTTTACCGGATCGTAAGGACTTCACTTTGAAAGGTTTGGATCAAGCCCAGCGGATTCAGCTCTGGAAGCAATGCATTGCTGAAAGTCAGCGCCTGGGAGATGAATTTCTGGAGCTGGTCGAGAAGCAGAATTTTGCCGATGTGATGCAAAGCCTGTAATGGGCACAGCCTGTCCGAATTGTTTGTATAATTGCCTTAATTTTTTGAACTGTTGAGATTTATGCAGAAATTTTTAGTGATCCTGCAATATGCATGTATAGCCTTTGGACTTTATCTAATTTATAGCGTTAGCATGTCGCTGTATACCCAGCAATTTGAGCTGATGGAACTGGTGGCAGATATTGGCACCATTCTGATCTGTCTGGATTTGGGTGTGTTTTTATATACCAGTAAAGGCAAACAAGGCATCACCATGGAAGAGTATGCCAAACAGCTGGAACAACCACCGTCTAAACTGGTTTATGTGACACGTAAACTGGGACATCTGGGTATTTTATTGATTATTACCAGCTGGATTGTTCCGATTATTAATTCATAAAGTTCCAATAAAAAACCTTCTTTTATGGAGGTTTTTTTATACAATAGAACGATACTTAACTTAAGTTATGAATATGATTGCTGAAAGAGAAATTGCCAAACTATTTACAAGTAATTGCCTTAATGCAATTGCTAGTGAAGATTTGTCATCTCTTCAAAAATCAAAAATTAAAGAAATATCTTATAAATATCATGCTTATAACTACTATGATCTTTACTATAAAGCTTATATTGATTTAAGCAAAAATTATCGAAATGAATATATCTATAAGAACTTAATAGCCCAAAAGATACTATTAGGGAGACACTCATTAGAATCATCGATCCTTTTATCTGAATTTAGAGTCGGTACAAATAAAGCGGATCTTGTCCTCCTAAATGGATGTTCTACATGCTATGAGATTAAAACTGAATACGATAGCTTGGTTCGTCTCGAAGATCAGTTAGATTCCTATCTCAAAATTTTTGATAAAGTAAACGTGGTTTGTTCACAATATATGCTTGAATCTGTCCTACATATATCCCCCATAGAAGTAGGTGTGATTGAACTAAGTTCTAAAAATACGTTAAGAGTTATTCGTGAACCGATTCAGACAAATCAATTAGATGTCGAATTGATGATGAAATCTCTAAGAAAAAATGAATATCAATCTATTGCAGAAGAATTATATAAATTAAAAATTGATGTGCCAAACACACGTCTCTACGAACTCTGTGAAAAAATTGTCAAATCTCACGATCCTTTAGCTGTAAGAAAAGCCTTCATAGCAACTTTAAAGAAAACTCGTAAAAACAATGCCAAAGCTATTAATTCTTTGCCTTTCTTTTTAACTAATGCTCTAATTAGCTACAAGTTTGATGAAAATAAAATCAACGCATTAATAAGAAAATTCTCGGAGAACCAAACCGATGTACTATCCAATTTTGAGGGGAAAACTGAATGAGCTTTTAGCCCTACGAGAGCTTGCTCAATTGGAGCTTAA
>NZ_DFDO01000120.1:0-8960 GCF_002367915.1 Acinetobacter sp. UBA3025 | reverse complement strand
AGCTTAAAAACTTTACGCCTGTTATTGAACCTGTTAAAAAGGATATCAAAGCATTAGTTAAGACTATTGAAAGTCTTAATGAATACTCTATAGAACCTTACATAATCATTAATCCAACTGTCGGTGATTTCGCATCAGATCCTCACAGTTTATTTAAAGCACTAAAATTATTCGACAATATTGAATACCAAGTTTTGTATTCTATTAATCAAAATACAGAAAAATATAATGATTTTCTTGAAATCGGTAGCTTTGGTTTATTTATACAAAAAGGAATAGATCAAGATCTATTAGATTTCACCAATTTTTCAAAAATTAATTTTATTCAAAATGATATAAATCCAAATATTAAAAAGAGAATAAAAAATAGGGTTTCTTATGAGGACTTTTTTAGAAAGCAAATTAGAAACGCAGACTACCCTATAGAGTCACCTTTTTCTTCTCTCCATAGTTATTATCTAGAAGAAAATAACGTAGGTTTTTCAGACTATACAATTACTGGTGATGATTTTAGTGAAGGTGGTGGACCAGCTTATGTCGTTACAATCCATATTTCATATATTGATCAAAAAAGATTTGATGAGCTCTTTATTCGACATTACTCTTCAGAAAATGATGGCACACCAACTAACCCAGGGGCTAAATTTCTTGAAGCCCTAGACAAACTTATTAAAGATATTGGTATTGGTCAAATCCCATTCATCCCTACCTTTTCTCTAACAGAATTTCAATATTTACACAAAATTGAACATTTTCCAGGCTTAGGGCAAGTCAAAAAACTGTCTATAAAGCATCATATTGAAACTATAAATAGCTTCTTATCTGCCTCCGTGGAGGTAAATGGATGAGTACCTCTCTTTGCTGTGTTGAATGTTTTCACGATGACACGATAAAAAAGATAATTAATGGTCACCAGTATATTGGACGTTGTCATTATTGTAATACCAATAGAGTAGCAACTATTTCAGTTTCTCAGTTAATCACTGAAATAACTCCTATACTTGAAGCCCTTTCAGATATGTTTGATGAGGATAATGCTGGAACTGAATTTATAGATATTTTAGATATTGATTTTAAAGTTTTTAGTAAAAAAACTAATATTCATCTTCTTAAAAGAGAATTTCAAACAAGCTTACCTTTTCTATTCAATAAATCTTACAGGTCCGTAAACACTAAGGAAATGCATGAGCAATGGATTGAATTCAAAAGCGAAATTCTTCACAAGAACAGATTTTTCCCACAAAATACTATATATCAAGAAGCATTTTTACGTGGTAGTGATTTATACAACACATTCCAACAGCTTATAGAACAACTAAATTTATCTTTACATCCAAATGAACAATTTTTTAGAGGTCGATTAAGTTCAGTGCCGTTAGAACATAAAGATATGGGTAAACCACCTGAATCTTTAGCAACTTTGGGACGCGCTAATCCCTATGGGATTTCATACCTTTACTTAGCTGAAACAGAAAAAATTTGCATCAAAGAAATTAGACCTAATAATGGAGACACTATTTCGATTGCTAAATTCCGCGTTGACCAAGAGTTAAATGTGATTGATCTCAGAACCCCTAGGGAAAATATTTCATTTTTATCATTATCATCAATGAATTATACCGATATTTTAAAATTGGTAAGTTTATTAGAAACTTTTGCTAGCGAGCTTTCATTACCTGTTTCACCAAACAATTCTCAACGAGAATATATTCCAACCCAATTTATTACCGAGTTTTTTAAAACTCATGGTAATAAGGACGGTATTATTTTTAACAGCTCATATGGTGACGGTTTTAATATTGTGTTATTTGACGATACACATTGTCATTGTGACACTTCAATGCCTATATCTTTTATAAAGATCCGAGATATTTCTTTCCAGCATGAAGTTACTTAAATAAAAAAACCTCCCATACGGGAGGTTTTTCGTTTAGAGCCTAAAGATTATTTCGAACCTTTAATCCCGGCTTGAAGTAATAGTGCTCCTAAACCACCAATTTTATTTTCTTGTGGTTTAGCCGCTTGAGGTTTCTTGCCATGCGGGCGGTCACCTTGTGGACGTGCATGCTGTGGACGTTTGCCTTGTGGCTTGCGCTCACCGCGTTGCTCATTGTCACGACGTGGTTGACGTGGTGCTTTCGCTGGCGCTTCCGAACCTTCAGGACGCATCGACAGATTGACACGGTTACGTTCAACATCGACGTTCAGTACACGAACTTGTACGATTTGACCTGGTTTTACCACTTTATGCGGATCAGCCACAAATTCATTGGCTAATTCAGAAATATGTACCAAACCATCCTGATGTACACCAACATCCACGAAAGCACCGAAGTTAGTCACATTGGTGACTACGCCTTCCAGCTGCATGCCTTCAGTCAATTGAGCCACTTCAGTAATATCATCACGGAATTTTGCGGTACGGAATTCTGGACGCGGGTCACGGCCAGGTTTTTCCAATTCAGCCAAAACGTCCTGAACGGTTGGCAGCCCGAATTTATCATCGACAAACTCTTCAGCATTGACCTGGCGAATGATTTCAGTATTGCCAATAATATCTTTTACAGTCGTTGCTTTCGCTTCAACAATTTTAGATACCAATGGATAAGATTCAGGGTGAACTGCAGACGCATCTAATGGTTCTGAACCTTGCTGGATACGCAAGAAACCCGCTGCCTGTTCAAAAGTACGTTCACCTAGACGTGGCACTTTTTTCAGGTCCTGACGGTTGTCAAAACGGCCATTTTCCTTACGGAAGTCCACGATTTGCTGCGCGATTGATTTGTTCAGACCTGCGATATAACCCAAAATCGCAGCAGATGCAGTATTCACATCCACACCGACCGAGTTCACACAGTCTTCAACCACGGCTTCAAGAGTTTTTGCCAGACCGGTCTGGTTCACATCATGCTGGTACTGACCTACACCAATGGATTTAGGATCGATTTTCACCAGTTCTGCTAATGGATCTTGCAGACGGCGTGCAATTGATACTGCACCACGGATCGATACATCCAGTTCAGGCAATTCCTGAGAAGCCAGTTCAGATGCTGAGTAAACGGAAGCACCCGCTTCTGAAACAGAAACACGAGTCAATTTCAGGTCGCTATTTGCAGCCATCATTTCAGCAACTAATGCTTCAGTTTCACGGCTTGCCGTACCATTACCGATTGCAATCAGGTCAACATTGAATTCGCGGCAAAGACGTGCCAATTCAGTCAGTGAACCTTCTTTATCATCTTTCGGTGCAAATGGGTAAATGGTGCTATGTGCCAATACATCACCTGATTCATTCACCACTGCCAGTTTTACGCCAGTACGGATACCAGGATCTACACCCAGAGTTGTACGGGCACCTGCAGGCGCAGAAAGCAGTAAATGACGCAGGTTTTCAGCAAAGACTTGCATTGCTTCAGCTTCAGCAGCCAGACGTTTTTCAGTCAATAATGAATGTTCGATCGTTGGACGAACTTTACCAAGCCAGAACAGTTTCGCAGTTTGCTTTAAGAAATCCTGACGAGATTGCGGCTGAATGGTATCCAGGTTGTAGTCAGTTTCAATACGTGCCAATGGTGCATCATCTTCACCATCTACTTTAAGGCCCAGTACATTTTCCTGACGGCCACGTAGCATTGCCAATAAGCGGTGTGAAGGTACCTTGTTCAGATTTTCAGAGAAATCGAAGTAATCACGGAATTTTTTACCAACTTCTTTTTTCTCTTCGCTAGCGACCAGACTTTTCAGCACAGCAGTTTTAGCAAACATTGCTTTAAGTTCAGTGGTCAACGCAATATTCTGTGCCCAGTCATCAATCAGGATGTGCTGGATCGCATCGAGCTGGCTTTCCTGATCTGGATAATCTTCATGGCTAAAGCCCGCCAAAGCTTCTGCTGGGTCCACGGCTTCAGTAAAGATTTTTTCTGCAATTGGACCTAAACCGGCTTCTTTCGCTTTAAACGATTTGCTGGTACGTTTTGGACGGTATGGTGCGTAAATTTCTTCTAGGGCATTTTTAGTTTCTGCCGCATTCACCCGTGCCAATAAATCATCAGATAATTTATTTTGTTCTTTTAGTGATTCGATCACCTTTTCACGGCGTTCATACAAATCACGCAAATACGATAAACGTGTATCGAGCTGGCGTAGTTGCGTATCGTCTAAGCCCTGCGTTACTTCTTTACGGTAACGTGCAATGAAAGGAACGCTGGCACCCTCATCAATCAGTTTGATGGCAGCTTCTACTTGATTTGGACGTACGGCAAGTTCTTTTGCCAACTGCTGAACTAAGTCAGTCATCGTGTTTGATCCCACAAGGATAAGTACTAAATGGCATGATTATAAAGACCAGGTCTATAAAATCCACCATTGTTTTTATTAATTTATATAAGCTTCAGATAACCGTATACGATCGTTTTCCAGTTTTTCCACTAAAGTTTGCATGAACTTTGCATTTTATTCTTGTTCCGGGACGATTTTTTTCGCATATAGATGTATATATTTGGTATCTATGTCTTGATTTTAACTGCAATATTTGATGCTTTAGAGCATAGTCAATTAATAGTAATGAATCGTATACTCAAAGCATATTTCATTTTTTGTTTATGACGACAATAAAGAATAAAGGAGCACCTCATGAGTTTAGTGGTACCTGCTGAAAAACCCGATGCTGTACATACCGAAACCGACCGGGTCGAGCGCATCCTGGTTGTCGATGATGATGTGCGTCTGCGTACCCTGTTACAACGTTTCCTTGAAGATAAAGGCTTCGTCGTTAAAACTGCGCATGATGCTACCCAGATGGATCGACTATTACAGCGGGAACTGTTTTCTCTGATTGTGCTCGATTTTATGTTGCCTGTAGAAGACGGCCTCAGCATCTGTCGTCGCCTACGCCAGTCGAATATTGATATTCCAATTATTATGCTCACTGCACGTGGTAGCGATTCGGATCGTATTGCGGGTCTGGAAGCCGGTGCCGATGATTACCTGCCTAAGCCATTTAATCCAAATGAATTGCTGGCACGTATCCGTGCAGTTTTGCGTCGTCAAGTTCGTGAAGTGCCAGGCGCTCCTAGCCAGCAAATGGAAGTGGTGTCGTTCGGCCCATGGTCACTGGATCTGTCGACACGTACCCTGACTCGTGAGGGCCAGGTAGTGACCCTGACCACTGGTGAATTTGCGGTATTGAAAGCGCTGGTTCAGCATCCACGTGAACCTTTAACGCGTGACAAACTGATGAATCTGGCACGTGGCCGTGAATGGGGTGCGATGGAACGTTCAATTGACGTTCAGGTATCACGCTTACGTCGTTTGATTGAAGAAAACCCTGCCCGTGCGCGTTATATTCAAACCGTTTGGGGTGTCGGTTATGTGTTTGTTCCAGATGGTGCTGAATAATTTTCTTATTAGAAGAAAGTAAAATATTCGTCCGTCTATCAATTTAGTTTTTAATTACGTGACAAATTCATTCGCAACTGTTTGAGGCAGGAGGTATTCATCTCTAATGTTTCTGCGATAAATTGATTACTTGCCGCAATTTGACGAGTTTTGCGAATGAAAATGGTTTTGCCTACTTTTGCTGAAACAAAAGTAGGTCGAACCGAAGGTTTTAACGTATATCTAAATTACAGATGGTTTGACTCCGGTGTGATAAGGCCTTTTAATCAACTCATAATAATTTGCTGAAGTCATAGCACAGGATTGCTCAGTGAAACTCGACCCCATCGACCCACAAAAATTTACCGATTTTGTCAGCTATTCAGAAAAAAAACGTACCCCTTGGGAACGCTTTCTGGACAAAATCAAACCGCGCTCTGCAGC
Organism: Acinetobacter sp. UBA3025; assembly: GCF_002367915.1. Classification (NCBI taxonomy): domain Bacteria; kingdom Pseudomonadati; phylum Pseudomonadota; class Gammaproteobacteria; order Moraxellales; family Moraxellaceae; genus Acinetobacter; species Acinetobacter sp. UBA3025. The sequence continues at coordinate 3,140 of NZ_DFDO01000120.1, read as the reverse complement.
AATGCGAACCACTGTACTGGTGGTCTTTGTGGTCTGTTTCAGCCTGTTCATGTCAATCTGGTTTTTCTGGCGCACACTTTATCTACCCGAAATTCAGCAACACGCGCGTTATCTGGCTATGGAGCTGGAGATTCTCAACAATCCGGACCTGCGTCTTTATCATAAAGAACAGGAAGTCGATATTGATACCTGGCTCAAAAACCGGATCGGAATCGAATATGTCACCAATCCGGCTGAATATCCCAATGTAAAAGACAAGGTCATTGCCGAATTCTTTACCAACCAGATTGAAACCAAACTGGCCAAAGAATTAAGAATCGAACAGGCAACCGTTTATTTCCAGTTCAAGCCAAGTCCACGCATCTGGATCCAAACCCCTGAAATGAATGGCAACTGGGTACGTGAACCTCTTAAGACCTATGCCAACTATAGCCCTGAACTGATTCTAGGCTGGCTGCTTGGTACACCACTCATTGCCGGTATTATTATTCTGACCCTGGTGCGTCAGCTGAACCGTCCTTTACGCCGCTTGCAGAATGCAGCAAACAGCTATAGTAAAAATGGCTCTGCTCCTTATCTGGATACCAATCATGGTCCGCTGGAAATCCGTCAGGTGAATCATGCCTTTAACCAGATGATTTATACCTTGGATCAAACCGAACGTGATCGTCGAATCATGCTCGCGGGGATTTCACATGACCTTCGTACGCCGTTGACCCGTATCCGTCTTAGCGCAGAAATGATGCCGGATGAAGACTTCCTCAAGGAAGGTCTGATTTATGACGTGGAGGATATGGATGCCATTCTAAACCAGTTCATTTCCTATATGCGGGATGGCTCCGATGAAGAGTTGCAAGAAACCAATGTCAATGTGCTGTTGCAGGAACTGGTCAAGCAATTTAGGCCACTTGATATTCGCTTTACACCTCAGGAGGTACCGCTGGTTGAAGTACGCAGCATGTCGCTGAAACGCCTGATTGGCAACCTGATCAACAACTCGAAACGCTATGGTGCGGAACCGATTGATCTTGCTGCCTATGCACAAGATCATAAACTGATGATCAGTGTGGCCGATCATGGTGAAGGAATTCCGGAAGACCAGATTGAAGCACTGATGCAACCCTTTGTTCGTGGAAATTCTGCGCGTACCGTACAAGGTAGTGGTCTGGGTCTGGCAATTGTCAAACGTATTGTTGATATTCACTCAGGTGAGCTGCATATCCAGAATCGGCCTGAAGGCGGTCTGGAAGCCATTATCGTCTTACCCCTGAAAACAGCAGGTTCAGAGGCGCCTGCTGCCCCAACCACCTTGGATAAAATTCGTCAAACGCTCACTGATCACTTCTAGTAAGTGATCATAAAAGCAACAAAAGACTTTTTAGTATTTCTATACAATTCATTTTAATTTTCAATAATTCAATTATTTAAAAAACATCATTTTTCATTATACCTACATTTAGCTAAAAAATTAGACCTTAGCCTAACACCTATGCAAAATACATTTTTTGATCGGTACAATCCGTATCATAGTTTAAGAATTAATGAGAGTTAAAATGTCTTTAGATCGTATCCGTTTAGCCTCCCTACACAACAAAGTCATCAGCCCTGAACAAGCGGCTGAATTCATCCAAGATGGCATGACTGTGGGTATGAGTGGCTTTACTCGCGCTGGTGAAGCGAAGGCGGTTCCTTTAGCTTTGGTTCAACAGGCAAAAGCAAATCCATTAAAGATCACGTTAATTACTGGTGCATCACTAGGGAACGATCTAGACAAACAACTGACTGAAGCTGGCGTATTGGCACGCCGTTTACCGTTCCAGGTAGACAATACTTTACGTAAAGCGATCAACAAGGGCGAAGTGATGTTCATTGACCAGCACTTGTCTGAAACTGTTGAGCAAATGCGTAACCTGCAGTTGAAAAAACCAGACGTTGCGATCATCGAAGCCGTAGCAATTACTGAAGATGGCGGCATCATTCCAACAACATCTGTTGGTAACTCTGCAAGCTTTGCGATTTTTGCTGAAAAAGTAATTGTAGAAATCAATACGAATTTAAGCCCGGCATTTGAAGGCTTGCACGATATCTACATCCCGACCTATCGTCCAACGCGTCAAGCGATTCCATTGACTCAAGTTGATGAGCGTATCGGTACGCATGCGATCAATATCGATCCATCTAAAATTGTTGGTATCGTATTTAACAGCGAATTGCATGACTCTCCATCTACTGTAACTGCACCAGATGATGAGACTCAAAGCATTGCTAACCATTTGATCGCTTTCTTTGAAAAAGAAGTAGCTGAAGACCGTCTACCGAAAAACCTCGGACCTCTTCAAGCAGGGATCGGTTCCATTGCAAACGCCGTATTGACGGGTCTGAAAGATTCAAACTTCGAAGACTTGATCATGTACTCAGAAGTACTACAAGACTGTACGTTTGAATTGATCGATGCCGGTAAAATGAAGTTTGCTTCAGGTTCTTCTATTACACTTTCTGCTAAATATGGCGAAAAAGTATTTAACAACCTTGAACAATACAAGGACAAACTGGTATTACGTCCACAGGAAATTTCAAACCATCCTGAACTGGTACGCCGTTTAGGTATTATCGGCATCAATACTGCACTTGAGTTTGATATTTACGGTAACGTGAACTCAACTCACGTATGTGGTACCAAAATGATGAACGGTATTGGTGGTTCAGGTGACTTCGCTCGTAATGCTCACCTTGCAATCTTCGTGACTAAATCAATCGCGAAAGGTGGCGACATCTCTTCTGTAGTGCCGTTTGCTTCACATATCGACCATGCAGAACACGATGTCGATATCTTAGTGACTGAACAAGGTCTGGCAGATCTTCGTGGTTTGGCGCCACGTGAACGTGCTCGTGCGATCATCGACAACTGTGCACACCCAATGTACCGAGATGCATTGAATGACTACTTCGACCGTGCATGTGCAAAAGGTGGCCATACCCCTCACTTGCTTCGTGAAGCATTATCTTGGCACTCTAACTTTGAGGAAAATGGTCATATGCTTGCAGTAGAAGCTGCAGTCAAAACTGCTTAATTGACCGCTTCAGAAAACGCCCCACGGGGCGTTTTTTTATGGGAAAAATGTCCCGTCCTGAAATAAGTT
>NZ_DFDO01000116.1:5462-11751 GCF_002367915.1 Acinetobacter sp. UBA3025 | reverse complement strand
ATTTATGAAGGAAGTCTATTGATAGATTCTCTTTTCTTTTATATCAAGAATATTAAAAAAAATTAACATCAAAATTAAAAAAATACCAACAAAAAATATATATAAATTTTTTTCTATTTTTATTTTTAGTAGATTAAGTATATAAAAAATGAAAGGTATAAAAAATATAAACCCATAAAAAATAGAGTATTTAATAAAATAAAAAATAAAACTATATTTTGTTGTTTGAATTATAGAGCAATAGACTGAAACAAATAAAATTAAAAAGAAACCAAATAAAAAAAATACTCCATAATATTTTTTATCCTTATTACCCATAAAATTAGATATTTCAATCATTATTTTCTCAACTAATAATATTTTTCTATTTCTATGAAAAGTAGGCTTTACTTAACTTACTACACCTAGGATTTAGTCTAGTATGATAACGAAGACTAGATAATTTCTTAAAGATTTCCTAAAATTAACATAATACACGTTATACGCAAGTATTTTATTTATTTTTATAAATCATATTCTTACCGTATAACAAAAAAGCCCAATCATCACAGATTGGGCTTTTTTATAGTTTTTCATGTTTCACACTCAATAAATTAGCAATGTTCCACGGTTTTATGTAGTTTCATTTAACCCCAGAACAGAAAAAAATGTCCATATGAAATAAGAACAGATATCCAAGTAATTATGGTTTAGGAACATTCTCTATTTAAGTGAAAAAAGAATTCAATACTTGGCCTGAAAATGATGCTGGCAGGAGTGAACTCTTTTTCTTGGTAACCAAGTCATCCACTCCCTAGCAATAAATTCCAATATAGAAATGCAGAGATAATGTGTCATGTACTGCGCACCCAATCTTATATTCTATGAGTTCACAGTATTTAAATTTATTTTAATTAGGACTGGGACTGGATATTGACCAGATTGCGTTCGCGGCTTAGGTCGTAGCGGTTAATACTAAAAATCAGCAGGGCAAAGACAAAACCTAGAGCAACACAGGCTGACCAGCCATACATTTTCCATAGGTTGAGTGATAAAAATGCACCAATCCCAGCACCTGAAAAATAACAGGTCATATAGATTGCATTAATACGGGAACGGGCTTGTACCGAGATTCGATATACCAGATTCTGGTTTAAGACGTGCAATGAAGAAATCCCAAAATAAGCGGGAATTAAACCAATGATATATACCCATAAATAGCTTTGCGCATAGAACAGGGGAATCCAGGCCAGAATTAAACCTGTGGTAGCGAGTTGTGCGACCCATTTTTCCCGATGTCGACCAATCATTTTACCGGTCCATTGTGATGACCAGATGCCGACTATACCAACGATGCCCATTAACCCAATCTGGAAATCATTAAAATGGTAGGGGGCTTCCGCCAGTACAAAAGTCATGGTGGTAAAAATAATACTCAGCATACCAAAGCCCAAACCACCAATGATGCTGCGTCGAATCAGCATCGGTTCGGTTTTGGCAAAGGTAAATAGTGAGCGATAAATCTGCAAGATGCTCATTTGTAGCTGGCTTTTCGCTTTAGGTAACTGATACCACATGGCGATGCTGAGCAAGAGAATAGAACAGCCACTCAAAAGGTAGACTGCATGCCAAGACCATAAGGTAGAAATCAGTCCTGATACAGTTCGGGCAAACAGAATACCGACTAATACACCACTCATGAGCAGACCAACCACTTCAGCACTTTTTTCTCTTTGAGACAGGTTGGCTGCAAAAGGAATCAGAATCTGGGTGGTAATCGAACAGAAAGAGGCGAGCAGGGTAAAACCATACAGCATATGCAGATTAGTACTGGCAGAAAGCCCGATCAATGCCAGACCGGTACATAGCATGAGGCTACAAATGTAGAGACGTTTTTCAAATAAATCGCCTAGAGGTACAAACAAAAATAACCCAGTGGCATAACCAATCTGGGTTAAAACGACAGTCCAACCAGACTCGGCCACACTGATTTGCAGATCCTCTGCGATAGAATAAATCAAGGGCTGGTTAAAATAGTTACAACCTGCGCAGAGTGCGCAGGTCATAGCCATCATAAACATAAACTTTCTTGAAATTTGCCCTTGGGCTGACATCCTTGTCTCCTGAGGCTTTAAAAACTATAGTTGGCAGAGAGGTTGATACGTGAAACATCCGCTTCTCTATTATCAAAAGTTTCACGTTTACCGTGATGGTACTCTGCACCGAGATTAATCTTTGGAACAGGAGAGTAGATCACGTTGGCCACATAGTCCGTTAAACGCTTATTGGTCTTAGGATTCGCGCGTGCATAGTCGCTGGAATCATCAAAATCAACAACGCTAGCATTGATGCTACTACGTAGTTTCGGCGTGAATTTATGCGTAAAGCCGATACTTAAACTATTAAACTCATTCAGTAAAAGTTCATTATTGATTGGATCGACTGAGTAATCTCCACCCCAGGCAGCACCGTCGGTGGTTGAACCTTGAGTCAAGAAAGCTGCAATACGCTGGTCGCCAACCATATGGAAATAGTTACCCTGAATCGAGTTTTGATCATTGAGATGATAACGTCCACCAAGGCCTACACCCCAACCAACTTTTTCAATATCACCTGTATCTGTTTGCGCCTGCTTTTGATTGACAAAGCCTTGAGCCAATAAATGCAGCGGACCTGATTGATGAACATATTTAGTGGTTAAAGCAGGTAGGGCAGAAGAACGATCACCACCGGCCATGTACTCCAGACCTACATTCCAGGTATTTTCCGGATCAAGTTTGAAAGCATAGCTGACTTGAGGCGTACGTAGGACTGATCCACCCAGCAATAAACTGTAGTCGACAGCTTCAGTGCTAATTTCCGGTGTAGACATCAATGACCAGGCCTGACCAAAGGTCCAGTTATAGTATTTTAAATGTGCATGACGGATACGTAGTCCACCATCGCCTTTACCATTATTGGTCCAGAAGTCAGCTTCTAAACGTGCAGAAACATTTGGATTTCCACCAAGGTCTTTAGCCAAGAAACCAATTCGGCTGGCAGCTGCAGTAAAATCTGAACGGGTAGAGTCAGGTTCAGTAAAAGGCACTTTATTAATCTGGTTAATGGTACGGCCACGAGCTTCAGTGGTACTTTTGAAATCGACTGCGCCATCAAAGCGGATCAAGCCATAAACATCGACATTATCCACCATCGAACTCAAAGTTTTAGAGTCTTGCGCTTTGGCTTCTTCCTGCTGGTTTTTTAACGTAAGTTGCGCAGCCTTTTGCTGTTCCAGTTCAGCCTGGATTTGCTTTAACTGTGATTCTAAAAACTGCATCCGGTCTTCAGACGCTTCTGCTGAAAATGCCTGTGCTGAAGCAATACCACATAATGTCGCTAAAACTAATTTTTTCATTTCTTAATCCCTAAAGAAATTTTCTGATATCTAAGAAGGAAAATCTTTCCTTAATGTTGCTCTTATTGCGCAATGCAGAGTTTTTGACTTTTGAATGATGAATACGAGTCTCGTTCAACCCAGAAACATCCTGTTCAGGTCAAAGGGTATGTATTCGATATTTAAAGTCATCAAAATATGGATGAAGGAGGGCAATGAATTCATAGCCCTCCTAAGTTAAAACTTATTCTGCTTTTTGTGGATCGTATAAACGGTCTTTAATAAACAGGGCAGGAATCAAGCCGCAAAGGAAGTAAGCTGCACCCATCACCAATAGACCCGTACCGATCGAACCATTCATCGCAAGATAACCAATCGTAATTGGAGCGAATATTGCACCGATACGACCAATATTGAACGCACCACCGACTGCTGTACCACGAACCCCAGTGGGGAAACTTTCAGTTAAATAGGTTGCATTAATCGCATATGGAATACCGTACAGGAAACCGAAGATCAGCATCAGTACACCAATGTTATCGGCATTGTGCATATATACGACAACAGGAATAAACAGTGCTGTTCCCATAGTGCCGAAAGCAAACACAATACGGCGACCAATTTTGTCAGCAACATAACCTGCAATGATTTTGGCAAACATCATGGTGATAAAGGTACCTACCATGTATAACGCCATTTCCTTGAATTTAATGCCCAATTCAGCTTCAAGATAACTTGGTAACCAGTTACTTACACCGAAATAACCGAATAGCAGGAAACCAGAGCTGAAGGACCATAGGATGAACATCTTGCCATGGGTTTTATCTTTAAGAATGGTGATATATGGATTGCCTTTTTTGGCATCATTATCCACGATCTGACCCGTTCTTTTCATTTCACGGACACGTTTCCATGATTCTGGCTCTGGCACCATAAAGTGCATTAGGATACCTAAAGCTAATGGAGCAATCGTGATCCAGTACAGCATACGCCAGCCGAATTCAGGAATAATCCAGCCAGAAACCATGGTAATCACCAATGAACCTAAAGTGAAACCAGTCATTAATGTTGCCAGTACTGTAGTACGGTATTTGGTCGGTACGTATTCTGACATCAGGGTATTACAGGCAATATATAAACAGCCTAAACCTAAGCACGAAAGGGTACGTAAAATCGCAAATTCTTGATAAGACTGGGCAAAACCTGAATAGGCAGACAAAATCGAGAAGGAAATAGTGGCCAATACGATGACACGTACGCGACCGAATTTGTCACAGGCCCATCCGCCAATAAAGCCACCGATCCCCATACCCAAAAGAGAATAACTTCCCAAGGCACCGGCCTGTACAGAAGTTAGCCCCCATTCTGCTTTCAAACTGGTCAAGCTGAAAGCCAGAATACCAATGTCTGCACCGTCACATAGTAAAATCAAAAAAGCGAAGACAAAGGCCGTCATCCACAGGCGTTTAGGTGCCTGCTTAACGGTGTCCCCGGAGGAGACCCCCGTTTTAGTTTCCTCAGCTACGATGGTATCGCTTGTCATTCTTATATCCTCTATATATTAAAGTAGCATTCCTCTGCTACCGCTAAATCCATTTTCTTCCTCACGGAAAAGCATTTTCCTCATCTAAGGTCTAAGCGTCTGTGCGCATTCGCCCTGTTACGATCAGGCTGGATCTGATTTTTCCGTTTCACCTTGAGTGAAAAATCACTGAACAACGTAGTATCCTTATGACGGAAATTAATTTTTTTATTTTGTATTGTGGTTAATATTTACATAAATGAATAACCAAAATTCGAATTAAATAATTAATTCCGTATTGCGAAATCAATTAATCATAAAATAGCCAACTGAACAAGAGTTTTTACTCTAATTTTTATTAAAAAATAACTTTTTTGAGTTTTTGAGAGAAAAAATCTTGATTTATGGGTCTAGAAACCGTAGTTTTATATAAAATAAAATTTCGCTATACAAAATAAATGGAGATTTTTGATGGAACAGGTAGTTCAAGTAGAGCAAATCTCGACACATGTGGCGATGGTCAAGATCCATCGTCCAGAAGCTAAAAATGCCCTGAATACAGAAGTACGTCAGAAACTGGCTGCGGCTTTTCTGCAATTGAATGATGATGAAAATATCCGCGCCATTATTCTCACTGGTGGTGAAACTGACTTCGCAGCAGGTGCTGACCTTAAAGAACTGGCAAATGCTGAAACGATCCAGATGATGCAACGTCGTACTGAGCGTTACTGGCAAGCCATTGCACAGTGTTCAAAGCCGGTGATTGCAGCAGTAAACGGTTATGCATTGGGTGGCGGTTGTGAACTGGCGATGCATGCAGACATTATTATTGCCGGAAAAAGTGCCCAGTTTGGTCAGCCTGAAGTCAAAGTAGGGGTAATGCCGGGTGCTGGTGGTACACAGCGTTTATTCCGTGCCGTGGGTAAATTCCATGCGATGCGCATCATTATGACGGGTTGTCTGGTACCAGCGCCGGAAGCGTATCAGATTGGTCTGGTGTCTCAAGTAACTGAAGACAGCGAAACCCTTGCAACAGCAATCAAAATGGCTGAAGGTTTGGCAAAAATGCCGCCAATTGCGCTGGAACAAATCAAGGAAGTGGCTTTACTGGCTGAAGATGTGCCACTCAATGCCGGCTTAATGCTGGAACGTAAATCCTTCCAGATGCTGTTTTCTTCAGAAGATCAAAAAGAAGGTATGCAAGCCTTTATCGAAAAACGTAAACCAAATTATCAGGGACGATAAGCATGAGCATTCAAATTCAGAAAATCGGTATTATTGGAGTAGGTACGATGGGTGCGGGCATTGCCCAGATCGCAATTCAATCTGGTCATGATGTCGTGTTGTTCGATGCCAAAGCGGGTGCTGCTGAACAGGCCCAGGAAAAGCTGGCTAAAACATTAAATACCCTG
>NZ_DFDO01000116.1:0-5395 GCF_002367915.1 Acinetobacter sp. UBA3025 | reverse complement strand
AAAAACATTAAATACCCTGGCTGATAAAGGTAAATTCAGCCATGAAAAAGCTGCTGAAGATCTTGCTCATTTATCCATTGCTCATCAGATCGAAGATCTGAAAGATTGCGATTTAATCGTTGAAGCGATTATTGAAAATCTGGAAATCAAACAAAAGCTGATGCAGCAACTGGAAGGTATCGTAAAACCGGAAGCGATTCTGGCATCCAATACATCTTCACTATCCATCAGTGCAATTGCTGCCAATTGCAGTCAACCGGAACGCGTTGCTGGTTATCACTTCTTTAACCCGGTTCCACTGATGAAAGTGGTTGAGGTGATTGAAGGCTTTAATACCCGTGCTGATATTGTGGATGCGCTGACTCAGTTATCTACGAAAATGGGACATCGCCCGGTAAAAGCTAAAGACACCCCAGGATTTATCATTAACCATGCAGGTCGTGCCTTTGGTAGCGAAGCCTATGCAATTCTGAATGAAAATGTCACTCCATTTTATGACATTGACCGCATCTATCGTGACGGCATCGGTTTCAAGATGGGACCATTCGAGTTAGGCGATCTGACCGGGATGGATGTATCTCATCCGGTAAGTGAATCGATTTATCACCAATATTATGAAGAAACACGTTACCGCCCAAGCGTGATTACCCGCCAGCGTTTTATTGCTAAACAGCTAGGCCGTAAAACTGGTAAAGGTTTTTACGATTATACCTCGGGGAGCAAAGTAGGTGATGTGGCTCCAAACTTGGTTGAAAAGCTGGATCAATATCCATCGGTTTGGCTGGGTACAGAATATAGCGAAGACCGTCAAGCGCTTGAGCAATATCTACAGCAGTTCAACATCCAGATCGAGCAGACTGACGCACCTTCAGCAGATGCTTTAATTTTAATTGCGACTTATGGTGAAGATGCCACTTCAGCAGCAGTCCGTTATCAAGTGTCTCCGCAGCAAGTAGTCTGCATTGATCTGCTTTACGGCTTAAATAAACACCGTACTTTGATGCCAACGTTTGTGACCAAAGCTGAACTGATAAATGCAGCGCAATCTATTTTCAATCTGGATGGTGTGACTGCGAGCACAATTCAGGAAAGCGTCGGCTTTGTGGCGCAACGTGCTTTAGCAATGATTGTGAATCTTGGCTGTGATATTGCCCAGCAAGGTGTTGCCACTGTAGAAGATATCAACGTTGCCGTGAAGTTAGGCCTTGGTTATCCATACGGCCCAATTGAATGGGGCGATGTATTAGGCGCTGAAAAAATTCTGAAAATTCTAGACCGTATGACGGCGATTACCCGTGACCAGCGTTACCGTCCAAGTCCTTGGTTACGCCGCCGCGTTCAACTCGGTTTACCTCTTGTTCATACTACACATTAATTAAAAAGTTAAAGGAATAACACTCATGTTAAATGCTTATATTTATGATGGTTTACGTTCTCCAATCGGTCGCCATGCAGGAAGCCTGGCCACTGTGCGTCCAGATGATCTGGCAGCAACAGTCATTAAAAATCTGCTAGAAAAAACCGGTATTCCAGCAGCTGACGTAGAAGATGTGATCTTTGGTAGCACGAACCAAGCCGGTGAAGACAGCCGTAACGTGGCTCGATTTGCAGCATTGCTTGCTGGTATGCCAGTGACCGTTCCAGGTCAAACAGTTAACCGTCTATGTGCGTCGGGCCTGGGTGCTGTGATCGATTCAGCACGTGCCATTACCGCAGGTGAAGGCGAACTGTATATTGCAGGTGGTGTAGAGAGCATGACACGTGCACCGTTTGTAATGGCTAAAGCTGAAAGCGCGTATTCACGTGATGCCAAAATCTATGACACCACGATTGGTACACGTTTCCCGAACCGTAAATTCACCGATCAGTTTGGCGCGCACAGCATGCCGGAAACAGGTGATAACGTCGCTGAAGAGTTTGGCATTACGCGTGAACAGGCAGATACTTTTGCTGCTGCATCACAAGCGAAATATCAAGCTGCAAAAGAAGCAGGTTTCTTTGAAGGTGAAATTACCCCGATTGAAGTTTCACAAGGACGTAAATTGCCGCCTAAATTAGTGACTGAAGATGAACATCCACGTCCATCTTCAACATTTGAAGCATTATCCAAGCTAAAACCGCTTTTCGAAGGTGGTGTAGTGACTGCGGGTAACGCATCAGGTATCAATGACGGCGCTGCAGCACTGATTATCGGCAGTGAAAAAGTTCAGGAACAGTATGGCTTAAAACCTTTAGCACGTATCCTGTCTTCTGCAGCCGCTGGCATTGAGCCACGCATCATGGGCGCGGGTCCAATCGAAGCAATCAAAAAAGCCGTAAAACGTGCAGGTTTGACGCTAGATGATATGGACATTATCGAGATCAATGAAGCATTTGCCAGCCAGGTATTATCTTGCCTGAAAGGCCTGGATGTTGCATTTGATGATCCGCGTGTGAATCCAAATGGTGGTGGTATTGCGATTGGCCATCCATTGGGCTGTTCAGGTGCGCGTTTGGCTTTAACTGTTGCGCGTCAATTACAGCGTACGGGTAAAAAATATGCCGTGATCAGCTTATGTATCGGTCTGGGTCAAGGTCTTGCGATGGTGATTGAAAACCCTGAAGCTGCATAACCACTTTAGTCATCGTATTAATGCCATGTATAGCTGATATACATGGCATTTTTTATTGGACTATTTATATAGAAATAAAAATCCCTGCATATCGCAGGGATTGCTTAAATCAGCGTAAGGATTATTTGCGGCCAGTGACCAATAAAGTTGCTGAACCAAAGGCATAAATTTTACCGTCTTTGTCGATAATTCGGCCTTCTGAAGTTAGCACATTACGACCGATCCGGATTACTTCACCAATGGCAGTATAAGTTTCGCCATTTTTCATGGCTTTAAGCATTTTGACATTCAGATCAATAGTGGAGAAACTCACGCCCGCATCAACTGTAGTATGAACTGCTGCACCGGTTACGCTGTCCAGAACAGTGGCGCAGAATCCACCATGAATGCCACCTTGCAGGTTGAAATGACGTTCATCTGGATAAACTTCATATTCCACGTAGTTTTCACGGACGACACTGAGTTTCATGGGGATCAGTTGTCCCATTGCTGAACCAGGCAATTCGCCATTTTTAATTGCAGTTAAATATTCGAGTCCATTCATTTGAGCTGTAGTCATATAGCTTCCCTTTAATAAAAATATTTCGCTTTATGAAATAATATTCTGTTTTTCTAAAATTATGATATAACAGATAGTGATCGAAATGCTATATTTTTCCAGGATGGAATGATGACAATAAAAAATCTCGTCACAGATGCTGAATGGCAGGCACGCTGTGAACTCGCAGCACTTTATCGTATTATTGCGCATTATCGGATGACCGACCTGATTGATACTCATATCAGCCTAAGAGTCCCAGATCAACCAGACTGTTTTCTGATTAACCAATATGGTGTCGCATTTGAAAAAATGCGTGCCTCAACGCTGGTGAAGATTAATCATGAAGGACAGGTGGTAGAAAGCTATGAGCAGGACAAGCCAGTCAATATGGCAGGTTTTGTAATTCATTCTGCGATTCATGACGCGCATCCTCATCTCAACTGTGTCATTCATACGCATACTGCAGATGGTATTGCCGTCTCTGCTCAGAAACACGGGCTTCTCCCAATTTCCCAGCATGCCATGAAATTTTATCAGCATGTGGCCTATCACGAATATGAAGGCGTCGCGCTTTCAACTGATGAACAAGAACGCTTGATTCAGGACTTGGGCAGCCATCGCGCCATGATTTTACGCAATCATGGCCTATTAACGGCTGGGGAAACCATTGCGCGGGCTTTTCATGAAATCTATTTCCTGGAGCGCGCCTGTCAGGCACAGGTGAAAGCCTTAAGCGGCGGTGCTGAATTGCATTATCCAGCAGAAGAAGTCCGAATTAAAACAGCCAAGCAGTTCGCCAGTCCTCTCATTGAACCGATTTTACAGCGTGCCTGGCAGGCCGCTTTGTCCCTGATTGAGCATCAATATACGGAGTATGCATCATGATTGTTATTTCCAGTTCTGTACCAAATATTGAAGCCATTCTGGTCAAGTCTTTTCAAAAATATGCGCCTGCTGGCAGTTTCTGTACAGTGGACAGTCCTAAAGCTGAACAGGCAACCACAGTCGCTGCCTGGTTTCCAGATCTGGAAAAAGTGCAGCAGCTACCAAAGCTTGGCCTGATTCATTCGATTGCTGCTGGGGTAGAACATTTAAACTTAAATGCTGTACGTCCAGATCAAGCCGTTTGCCGGGTACTGGATCCACATCATCAAAAGGGCATGTTTGATTATCTGCTTTGGGGTGTGCTGTATTTTCAGCGCTATTTTGACCGCATGATCCAGCAGCAAAAGCAGCAACTGTGGAAGCAGTATCGCCAGAGCTATAGCCATCATATCCAGATCGGGATTATGGGACTCGGGCATATGGGCGGATACGTAGCAGAACGTTTTGCAGACATGGGCTATCAAGTCTCTGGTTGGTCGAATTCCCCAAAAGACATTAATCAAGTTAAAAGTTATGTAGGGCAAGAACAGCTTTCCGAATTTCTGGCGCAAAGTCAGATTCTGATTAACCTGCTACCACTCACCGAAGAAAATACCGGCATTCTTTCTGCTGAATTATTTCAGCAACTTCCTGAACAGGCAGCTTTGATTCATGTCGGGCGTGGCCAGCATTTAATCGAGCAGGATTTATTGGATGCGCTGGATTCTGGTCATCTTCGTGGTGCGATTGTTGATGTCTTTGAGCAGGAGCCATTACCTGCGGATCATCCATTCTGGCAACATGAAAAAATTGTGGTGACACCACATGTGGCCTCACATGCCCCAATGTCTGTGGTGGTAGAGCAGATACTGGAAAATGACCGCCGCTTAAATCAGGGCCTGGATTTGTGTCATCAGGTGGATGTCAATAAAGGCTATTAATTGTAGGGATACAGACAAAAAAATAAGGAAATTGATGATGTGGGAAATGATTCAGACCCAGATTCAGCAAGGCATCGCGACTTTAAGTTTTAACCGTCCAGATTCACTGAACAGTTTTAACCGGCAAATGCATGAGGAAGTCCAGCAAGTACTGAAAAGTTGGAATACGGATTCAGACATTCGGGTAATTGTGATCCGTGGTAATGGTCGGGCATTTTCAGCGGGACAGGATTTAAAAGAACGTGCCGGACAGCTTGGCAATGTACCTTTGCCACCAGAGGGTTCGCTGGCCAAATATTATAATCCTTTGATTAATCTGATTCGTAAAAGTCCTAAACCGGTGATTGCGGCAGTAAATGGTGTGGCTGCCGGTGCAGGGGCCAATATCGCGCTGGCTTGCGATCTGGGTATTGCCAAGGAAAGTGCCAAATTTATTC
>NZ_DFDO01000167.1:2383-11105 GCF_002367915.1 Acinetobacter sp. UBA3025 | reverse complement strand
GATGGAATCGGCCAATTGTGTCATGTACTTTCCTGAAATGTTTATCTTATTTTGTATGTGTTATAACCTAACTTGCCATAATTGACAATTCATATTGTCAAATGGATACAAATTTTATTTGTAGATATTAAATCAGTCTTAAAAAATCATTTTAAATTTTGGGATCGAAAGCATCCCGGATGGCTTCACCGATATAGATGAGTAAAGACAAGACAATGGCTAAAGTCAGAAACCCGGATAAAGCCAACCACGGCGCATTGAGATTATTTTTACCCTGCAGTAATAATTCCCCCAGAGAAGCGGTTTCGGGTGGCAAACCATAACCTAAAAAGTCCAGTGCAGTTAGTGCGCTAATATTGGCAGTCAGCATAAAAGGTAGTTGTGACAGGCTGGAACCCATCACATTGGGTAAAATATGCCTGAACATGATCCGGCCATGCCCTGCACCAATACTTTTCGCTGCCCAGACATATTCCAGATTTCTGGCCCGTAAAAATTCAGCGCGCACCATCGACACCAGTGTTGTCCAGCCAAAAAATAGCATGATCACAAATAGCCAGTAAATATTCGGACTAAACACACTGACCAGAATCATGACCATAAACAGCATCGGCAGGCTGCTCCAGACCTCAAGTGCACGTTGCCCGATCAGGTCAATCCAGCCACCATAATAGCCTTGAACTGCACCGACCAGCACACCTAATCCTGCCGACAGCAAAGTCAGTGCAAAGCCAAACAGCAAGGAAATACGCAAGCCATATAGAATCCGTGCCAGCACATCCCGTCCCTGATCATCTGTTCCTAGCCAATTTTGCCTGCTTGGAGGTGAAGGTACTGGAATATCGAGTGCCAAATTGGGTGTGTCATAGCCGAAGCGGATCACCGGCCAGATTGCCCAGCCTTTGGCATTAATCAGCTGCTGTACCGCAGGATCCTGATACTCGGTTTCAGTTTCAAAGACACCCCCAAAAATCGTTTCAGGATATGACTTTATTACTGGCAGATAATAGGAGTCCTCATACTTGATCAGTAAAGGCTTATCGTTAGCGATCAGCTCAGCACCAAGTGACAAGATAAAAATAATGACAAAGGCAATGCAGCAGGCAAATCCGGTTTTATTATTTTTAAAACGTTGCAGGCTGGCGCGTAGCATTGGTGACATTATTTTGACCTTCGTGAATCAAAATGAATCCGGGGATCAATCACCCGATACAGCACATCACTGATCAAACGCAGCACCAAGCCCAATAAGGTAAAAATAAACAAGGTTCCAAAAATGACCGGATAATCCCGCTGCAGAATCGCCTCAAATCCCAGCATGCCCAAACCATCCAGATTAAAGATGATTTCAATAAACAGGTTCCCGACAAATAAAATACCGAGCAAAGCTTCTGGCAATCCAGCGATCAACACCAGCACAGCATTGCGCAGTACATGCCGGTAGAGCACTGCCCTGTCCTGTAGTCCCTTCGCTCTTGCTGCCAGCACATATTGTTTACTGAGCTCTTCCATAAAGGAAAATTTCACCAGATAAGTCAGCCTTGCAAAACCACCGAGCACCATGGCCAGCAATGGCAAAGCCATATGCGAGAAATAATCTCGACTTTTTCCAAAGAAAGATAATTCATCAAAATTTTCCGAGCTTAACCCTTGTAAAGGAAACCATTGCAGATAGGAACCACCTGCAAAAAATACAATCAGCAAAATGGCAAAGATAAAGGCTGGAATGGCATAGCCCACAGCCAGCAGCAAAGACGTCGTTTGATCAAACAGGCTGCCATGCTTTTTGGCTTTCTGGATGCCAAGAGGAATAGAGACCAGATAAATGAGCAAGGTACTCCAGAAACCTAAAGACAGTGAAACTGGCAATTTTTCCCAGATCAGTTCAGTCACAGCTTGGCCTTTAAAAAAACTCTGGCCTAAATCAAATTGGGCATAGCTTTTCAACATTTCCCAGAACCGTAGATGAACCGGTTGATCAAATCCATACTGAATCTTGATCTGTTCCAGCATTTCAGGGGTCAGGCCTTGCTGTCCCTGATATTGCAAGCCACCGATCGCCAAATTATTTGCATGCTGTGACTGATAGATAGCCTGTTCCACTGGACCACCCGGTGCAAGCTGAATCACCACAAAATTGATCAGTAAAACCATCAATAATGTCGGAATCATAAGAAGCAAACGTTTGACGATATAAGTGCTCATGGCACTCCCCGAAGCTGGAAATCTAGCGATATTTTAAGTACGGTGCCACTTGTCTGGCTTTAGCTGTATCCACCCACCAGTAATCAATACCCGCAGAAAGCTTGGGCTTGATCTTGGGCTGCCGATACATATTCCAGTAAGCATACCAGTATTCACCCGTACCATAGGTCGGAATATGATAATAACCGGCTCGCAATAAACGGTCTAAAGCTCGGGTACTATAAATCAGCTGCTCACGACTTTGTGCCTGAACCACCTGATCAATTACCCGATCAATCACCGGATTTTGAATACCGGCATAATTATAATTGCCAGGCTGACGTGCCGCCTCACTGCCCCAAAACTGTTTCTGTTCCTGCCCCGGTGTCAGCGATTGCGGCATGGTATCCATAATCATATCAAACTGATAATTTCTTAGTCGCTCATAATACTGAGCCGTTTCCACCATCCGAATGTGAGCCTGAATTCCTAAACGTTTCAAATGCCGTAGATAAGGCATCAGATGACGCTGCTGTTCAGCCTGATGCAACAGAAATTCAATCTGTACAGGTTTACCTTGAGCAGTCACCAGTTTCCCCTGCTGATAACGGTAACCGGCATTCAATAAAATTTGTCGCGCCTGTAATAAATTTTTGCGGTTAAACCCGGAGGCATCTGATTGCGGATAATGCCAATCCTGTAATACCGCCTGACGTTGCACCGGATGCAATTTAGATAAATTTGGTTGTAATATTTTCAGCTCCTGAGCACTCGGCTTGCTTGTAGATGCCAGTTCACTATTACTAAAAAAGCTGTTCAGACGCTGATATTCTCCATGAAACAAGGCTTTATTTAGCCATTCAAAATCATAGGCCAGAGTTAAAGCTTGCCGGAAGCAGATATCAGCAAAGGGCTGACGCCGAGTATTAAAAATCAGGCTTTGTGTAGGAATCGGATTGTGATGGTGAAAACGATAGGTTTTGATCTGGCCTTGCTGTACCGCAGGAAAGCGATAATCACCTACCCAGCGATTAACCTGTTTTTCCTCATGTAGCGTAAACTGTCCCGATTTAAAAGCCTCAAACTTGATTTCCGGACTACGGTAATAGCGATACTGTATGCGATCAAAATTATAACGGCCGCGATTGACCAGCAGGTCTTTACCCCAATAATGCGGATTACGTTTATAGGAAATACTGCGTCCTGCATCAATACGTTCAATCACATAGGGCCCAGAACCCAAGATCGGTTTCAGGTTAATGTCCTTGAAGTTGCGCTTTTGCCACTCCTGCTGAGAATAGATCGGCATTTGCGTCACAATCATGGCCATTTCCGGATTATGGCGAGATTTAAAACTAATCTTAACTTTTAAAGGTGACAGAACTTCGGTTTTTTTAATATCTGCCAGATACATCTGCAAGCCAAAATTAGACTGGGTCTGGTACAGATCAAAACTGTATTTCACATCCTTAGCCGTCACTGGTTGACCATTACTAAATCTGGCTTTAGGATTTAAATGGAAAATAATATAAGCAGTCTGCTTTGGGTCGAAACTGACTTTCTCAGCCAGCAAAGGATAATAGACACCGGGTTCATCCAAGGATTTCGACATGAGACTGTCAAAAATATAGTTAATCCCTTCAGTAACATTCCCCTTACCATTCATGCTGTTCAGATTATCAAAACTGCCATCGGCTGCCTGAATAAGGATACCGCCTTTGGGCGCTTGCGGATTGGCATAAGGCAGAGATTTAGCCTGTGTATATTTGGGTACACTATGCAATGCAATATATGGCGTCGTAATGACTGCTGCCCCGCTGGAACTGATGATCCAGGGGGCAGCAAGAATCCATAAAACATGGACGGGATTAAACAATTTCACGATCCAGAAATTAGTTTGGAACCTTAATCACATCACCAATACGCAATTGAGTATTGGGTTTCAGTTCATTCATTTCTGCCAGTTCATTGGTTGCCATACCATAACGGGATGCCAGGCCGATCAAGGTATCGCCACGCTTCACCTTGTATTCAGTGACAAGTTTTGGAAGCTGAAGCGTTTGGCCCACACGTAAACCGGCACGTGGACTAAGATTGTTCAGGCTCGCCAGATCAGTAACGGGTACTCCTACACGATTGGCAATCGCAATCAGAGATTCCCCGGATTTTACCGTATAGGATTCTGTCGCCTTAGAAGATGCAGATTTTGTTGCGACTTTCACTACCGGCTCTTTTTTGGCGATCTGAATATCTTCATTAATTTTTAAACGCTGTCCAATCCGCACATTGCTATTGGTATTCAAACCATTCAAGTCTGCCAGATAACGTAATTGCAGATGATATTGGCGGGCAATCGAGCTTAAGGTTTCACCAGATTTCACGATGTGAGTATCTGATTTGACATTTTTTTCCTGAGTCTCGGTGACCACTTCCTGCACAGGTTCAGGACTGCCAGATAATTTTAGATGCTGACCCACACGCAGATTGGCACTACGGGAAATATTGTTCAGGTTAGCAATTTGATCCATCGACAGATTATATTTTGCTGCAATCCCGGTCAGTGTATCACCCGATTGAACCGTATAACTGTCAGGAACCTGACTACCAGCTGGAATCTTGATGGTTTGACCAATGCGTAAGCCGCTGTTTGCAGACAGGCCATTTAACGCTGCCAGTTCAGATACCGTCAATTTACTTTGATTGGCAATGCTGTACAGGGTTTCACCACGTTTGACCTGATAGTTTTCTGTTGGCGTATGATCAACCTTAACGTTCTCAAACTTCTGTTCGACTTTTTCGGTTTTCTTACTGCTCGCAGTCAGTTCTTCAACTTCATTAAGAGGAACATTAATCTTCTGTCCGACCATCAAACTGCTACCCGCAGTTAAACCCGGAGTTAGTGCAGCAAGTTCTGCATTCGACAATGCGTAGCGATCTGCAATCAATTTCAGATACTCACCACGTTTAACGGTATAGGACTTGGTCTGAACTTTGGCAGTTTCGGCTTTTTTACTGTCTTCAGCTTTCGCTTTGCTGGCACTTTCTTTCAGGGAAAGCTTTTGCCCAACAAATAAACCGCTGGTCGTACTCAGATCATTATAATCAGCCAATTGTTTAACGCTGAGGCCGAACTGGCTGGCAACGCTGGTCAAAGAATCATTGGCCTGAACCACATAGCTTTCCGGTTTCTCTTTAGCTTTCGGTGCTTCCTGTACCGGCTTGGCATCATAGAGATAAATTGTGGTGCCCACATATAATGTAGAGTTTGGATCAATCTGGTTCCATTTCGCGACATCACGCCAGTTCACGCCATTTTTGGCTGCAATCAATGCCAGGTTATCACCCGGTAAAACCTTATAGGTACTGCGCTTACCTTTCGGTGCCACAACCACGACTTCTGAATCAGTTTTGACATAGTTTTTGCCCTGATTGAGTCGAGCTTCAACTGAATCTGCACTGGTGTTTACAGCGACTTCTTTCGGATATGAGAATCCTTTGGTCAGCTCCTTGCCCTGCTGCTCGGCAATAGACTGACTGGTCTGAATTGCAGTCAGTTTGATCTTGCCATCATAAGGGTCAACAATTTCTGTGCCTGCAGGTGCCAGTGCTTTCAGCTCTTCAATGACCTGTGCCTGTTCAGCCGCAGTCGCTACAGGTTGTAAAAGCTCATCCACAGTTTTATTAATTTCTTCTGCTGACACCACTTTCTGGATTTGCTGACGTTCAGCTGCGGTAATTGGTGGCTCGACCTGGATAGGCTTCACCGAAGCAACTGGCGTCACAGCAACCGGAATACGTGGCGCGCTTGGAATAGGCAATTCACTTTTTGCAGCAAATTCAGCAAGTGCTTCGGAACCACGTGGTGTGCTGACCCGTTTGGTGGTTTGTGCAGTTAAATTTGGTGTCGTCGTGGTAGAAATTGCTGCTGGTGTAGTCGTAGTTGGTTTAGATGTGGTTGTCGTAGTTGGAGCTTTGGTCGCTGTTGCAGTCTTAGCAGTCGTAGTGGCAAGCACCGGTGGAGTCTGCTTGGCAGGTACGATGGTGGTACTGGTTGATGCTGGTGCTACAGTTGGATTTGGAGTTACTGTAGTGGTCGTTTTAGGCGAGTTACTGACAGTACCTGCCCATAAGCCGCTTGAACTAGACTGCAGTTTTTTCAGTTTTCCATCAATCGATGGACTTAAGTCAGCCGGAATCAAAATACGGCGCGGACTTTCCGGATCAATACGATCACCACGATGCCCCGGGTTAAGCTGATACAGTTCAGCACGGCTTAAACCGGTAATGGCTGCAATCTCATTTAAATTGGCTGCACCGACAGTCACTTCACGAAAGTGAGGACGGTTGGCAATTGGTGGCAAACTCACGCCATAAGTACCCGGATTTTTCACAATCTGTGCAACTGCCAGGAAGCGCGGTACATAGTTCATGGTTTCCTGAGGCAGTTTCAAGGACCAGTAATCGGTAGGCAAGCCTGCAGCCTTATTACGGTTAATTGCCTGCTGGATACGGCCTGGACCGGCATTATAAGAGGCCAAAGCCAATTCCCACGAACCAAACTGGTTATATAAGCTACCCAAGAATTCATAAGCCGCACGGGTCGATTCCACCACATCACGACGGCCATCGTAAAGTGAGGTTTGTTTCAAACCATAAATACGGCCGGTACTCGGAATAAACTGCCAAAAACCTGCCGCTGCTGCACTACTGGTCGCCGCCGGGTCATAAGAACTTTCAATAATCGGTAATAAAGCCAGTTCCGTAGGCATACCACGGCGCTCTGCTTCTTTCACCGTATAATAGAGATAACGTGATGCACGGGCACTCAGGCGGTCCAGATACGGCTGACGGGAAATAAACCAGCCACGCTGTGCATCAATACGCGGATTCCAGGTATTCAGATCCATCTTGAAACCCACGGTCATCCGTTTCCAGATATCACCATGCTTCAAAATCAGTAAGCGGTCACCTTCAACCGCACGCATATCCGTTGCAGAAAGTAAATCTTCCAGCCCATCCAAACTGCTTGCATCTAGATATTGTGAGCCAACCTGCTTGCTTGACGCTTTTTGGGTCGCACTTTGTGTAGATGAACAGCCCGTCAGTCCCAAGGAAGCGAGTGCCGTTCCAAGTACAGAAAATTTTAAAAATGCTGGTAATGCGGGCTGCCACAAAATTGCGGTTGGTTTATACATAAAGAAATCCAAACAATTCGTATATAAATTTATTTTTTAGATATGCCATTGTAGTGAAGCATGTCGTGGACACAAGGCATTAATTTACCCCGATTTCACGTTAAATGTTACAAGAAATTAAAAAAACTGGTGCATCTAGACGCATCAAGCGTATTTGCGTTATACAATATCCTCTTCAGCAAGTTCTTTTTTGATCGGATTTTAATTTATGTCTCACACTATCACGCTATATGTTGATGGCGCCTGTCGCGGCAACCCGGGTTTAGGCGGTTGGGGTGCGTACATAATTACCGAACAGCAGGAACACAAAATTTGCGGTGGCGAAGATCATACCACCAATAATCGCATGGAGCTGACCGCAGCGATCGAAGGCATTCAGTTCTGTCCAAAAGATGCCAAGCTGGTCATTTATACCGATTCCAATTATGTCAAACAAGGCATTACCGAATGGATTCATGGCTGGAAAAAGAAAAACTGGAAAGACGTTAAAAATCCGGATCTATGGCAAAAACTGGATGCCACCTGCCAAGGCCGCGATATTGAATGGCACTGGGTCAAAGGCCATGCCGGACATCCTGGCAATGAAATGGCCGATCAACTAGCCAATCAGGGCGCAGATGAAACCTTGAAAAAATCCAAATCAGTGACTGCAATCACTGAAAATAAAAAAAAATCTGAACCTGACTGGCTTCTAGACGACCCTTTTGGGCTTGATCTTGTCGATAGCGAAGAAGAACTCGAAGAGAGCATGGAAATGGCCGAAGAAGAAATGGAACAGACTGAAAATTTAGAAACAACTGAAAATACCGATGAGTCTGCTTCAGTCACTTCAGATTCAACCGAACTACATCCGCAAATTGTGATTACACCGCCGACCTTAGAGCTGCATGGCCCCCGTCAATTGATTCTGGATACGGAAACCACCGGTTTCTATTATCAGGATGGTGACCGGATCATTGAGGTGGGTGCGATCGAAATGATTAACCGGAAACTTACCGGCAGCTCAATCCATATTTATATCAATCCGAAAAAACCGGTTGGCGATTCGGTGAATGTCCACGGTATTACCGACGAGTTCCTGCAAGACAAGCCGCTGTTTGAGGAAATCTCACAGGTATTGTTTGACTATCTGCAAGGTGCCGAAATTATTGCGCATAACGCGACCTTCGATATGAACTTCCTGGATATGGAATTCAAGCGCGCAGGTTTTGTCGCGCTTTCTGAAGTTTGTGAAGTGACCGATACCCTGGCAATGGCCAAATCCAAGCATCCGGGACAAAAAAACTCTCTAGATGCCCTCGTGCGTCGATATGAAATTCCACAGCGTGACCGTACCTTCCATG
>NZ_DFDO01000167.1:0-2144 GCF_002367915.1 Acinetobacter sp. UBA3025 | reverse complement strand
CGATGCGGAAATTCTGTCCGATGTTTATTTGGCCATGACCGGTGGACAAGTCTCTTTTGATATGGATGCCCTGTCACATACCGAAGAACAAGGCGGCAGTTCAGGCACTGTAAAAATTGAAATTGAATTGCCTGTGATTCTTCCATCAGATGAAGAACTTGCCGAACATGAGAAATGGGTCAAACAATTTGAAGAAAAGCATGGAACGCCTTGCCTTTTTGCCAAATAAAATCTAAATTTCAAGCAGTAATTTCGCTTTTAAAATACAGTTCTTCAGTTATAGTAATTCCAAAGAGGCCCCGTCCGATAAAGCGGGGCTCATATATAGATAATACTCAAGGAAAGGTGCAGATCCATGTCTTACCAAACCTCTATACATTTTGATCCAACAGCTTTACTGATAATAAAAAATGAGGTTGATAACTCGATCAAGTTAGTCGAATCAGCAGTAAGCACCTTGGTAGAAGATCAGACTTTACCTTTTGGCATTGACGATGCATTAAATCAGTTCGAACAATGTGCACAGGTACTGGCACTGATTGATATGCCGAATCTGGCACAAATTGCACAATATTCAGCAGAACTGATGCGCAAGATTATGGGGAATCCGGCGCAGGTCAACACTCAGGATGTGATCGCATTGAGTGAAGGCACCACCATGCTGAAACGCTATATCGAATTTATCTGCTTGCGTGAAGTGAAAATTCCACAGTTCCTGCTCGATACCCTGAACCGTCTGGAACTAGCGCTTGGTAAACCATTAACCACTGAAGGTCAGCATATTGAACCTTTGCTTGACCTGATTACCCCTGACTTCCAGTTACCCCAAGTACCAGGTCTGGAAAAATCCAAATATGTGCAACGCCTGTACAAGCTGTCTCTTAACAAACTGCTGAAACAGGAAGAAAGCGAGATGGACCTGCAAGCGATCAAACTGGTCGGTACTTATCTGGCAGGCCTTTCAGCAAATCATCCAAGCAAGCAATACTGGCATCTGGTGCATGTTGCTTTTGATAATATTGATCACCTGCTCATCAATGAACCACGTTTACGTACTTTAATCAGTATTGAACGCAACATGGCGCAGTACTTTAGTTCAGCCGACAGCTTCAAAGCCTCTCTGTCCGATCTGGCAAATGTATTAAGCTTATGTATTAGTCAGGAAGATGCAACTGCACAGCAAATCCGTAGCCAGCTGAATATTGGTGATGATCTACTGACAGATATGCAACTTCAGGTGTTCAGCCGTCACCTATACGGTCCGGACTTCGAAACCATGCATACCATTAGCGAACTGGTGACTGCGGAAATGACCCAGATCCGCAATGATATCGAATATAACTATCAGCACATGACACCTGAAAAAACTCAGGAACTCCAGACTCAGCTGAATAGCTTGGCCAATATCTTCAAGGTTCTGAATCTGAATGAAGCCTATCATGACTTAAACCGTCAGGCAGCTTCACTCAGCCAGGCAGATATTCTGAAAGATGAGTCTTTTGCCCAGCAGTTGATGAATGTGATTCTATCCGCGATGAACTCGATTGGTGTATTGGAACGCCATCATACTTCGAGCCGCTTGCAGCTACGTGTGAATAACATGAATATCTCACTGGATCGTCTGGATGAAGCACACAACGCTTTGTTAAATGAAACTAAAGCATTGATTGAATTGTCTAGCCAGATTCTGACTGATTATCTGCAAGATCAGGACCTGGCCAAACTTGAACCTGTACCCATCCAGTTCTGTGAAATTGGCGGTGCCATGCTGTTCCTGAATGCTGAACATGTGAAAGCTGCATTCAATACGACTGCCCTGTTCATCAAAAATCGTATTGAACAGTCGCTTGCATTAATACCAGTAGAAATTCATCATGCGCTGGATGCATTGGCTAGTGCCGACATGATGATCGACAACTTAAAGAACAAACAGCCTGTATTACAGTCCATGTTTAAGGTAGCATTAGACAGTAGTGAGAAACTGAAAATCGTTGCCTAATGTCTAAAAAATTATCACTTGCTTATATTTTCCAGCAGCAACAGTTGCTGGTCGATCAACACTTTCAACTGCCTCAAGTTGAAGCTCTGGCAAGTGATTTGCTGCTGAATCCGGGTGATCAGGTGGTTGCCCGTGATCTTCTTCC
>NZ_DFDO01000112.1:0-20630 GCF_002367915.1 Acinetobacter sp. UBA3025 | reverse complement strand
AATATAACGATGGCTTCCGTACCAACCTGATCGGTACACCTCAGCAGATTGCGGAACGTATCATCGAACTGAAAAAAGTTGGTGTTGATCTGGTTCTTTCAGGCTTCCTGCACTTTATTGAAGAAGTGGAATACTTCGGTGAAAAAGTCTTGCCACTCGTGCGTGAACTCGAAACGCAGCAAGCTGAACAGCAACAAGAAGAACAAGAAGCTGAGCTCGTTTAAACTATAATAATGCTCAGCATAACGATTCATTCCCTCAAGGCTCGGCTTGAGGGATTTTTTTTGTGCAACACAGTGTTCTCGGCATAGAGATAGCCGCCTGCTTCATTCTTGACTAGAATGAAGCCAAACCCGATGAGATAGAAATTTAAATTATGTATACCGGTATCGTACAAGGCTTAGAAAAAGTCGTGGATATTCGCCAGGGCAATGGCTTCATTACCATTATCGTGAGCAACGAAAATCAGTTTTTTCAGGATGTCTTTATTGGCGCCAGTGTTGCGATCAACGGCGTCTGCCTCACCGTAACGACCATTGATCAGAAGCTAAACCAGATTCACTTTGATATCTCCGATGTAACCCTTGCCCTCACCACCTTAAAATCTCTTCAAGTGGGTGATGAAGTGAATGTCGAACGCTCTGCCAAAGTCGGTGCAGAAAATGGCGGGCATAATCTGTATGGACACATCGAAGGCACAGCAATCATTAAAAATCTGGAACATCGGGGTGAAACCTACCATATCGATATTCAGATCCCGGATGGCAATATCAAATACTTTTTCCTGAAAGGGTTTATTGGGCTGAACGGCTGCAGCCTGACCGTCAACCGTGTTGATCGCGCCAATAGTGAAATTTCGATTGATCTGATTCCCGAAACTTTGCGTCTGACCACCTGGAAAGATGCCAAAGTAGGTGATGAAGTTAATTATGAAATTGACCAGACCACGCGCACCTTGGTGGATACCTTAGAAAATATTCACCAGCGTTAAAATGAAAGAGCCGCTTATACCATAGGCGGCTTTTTTAACTGATCATTCTATTCCTATCTACGTTTCTATACAGAATTTTCAGGTGGAATGAATAAAATAATCTGATTCCGATTCAGAACGTTATTCCCATGCAGTTGATCTGGTTCCGCCAAGACCTCCGTATACATGACCATGCCGCACTCTGGCATGCTACTCAGCAAGGACCTTGCATTGCATTAGCAGTCCTATCTCCCGAGCAATGGCAACTGCATCAGGATGCCCGGATCAAAACTGATTTTTATCTGCGCCGGCTTAAATTTTTAAAACAGCAGCTACAACAACTGAATATCCCACTCATCATATTGAACATTCCTTTATGGGAAAATTTGGCGCCAGAAATATTGAATCTGTGTCAAAACCTGAAGATTGAAAGTCTACATACCAATATCGAAGTTGGCGTCAATGAGCTGGAACGTGATGTTCAGGTACAGCAATTGCTGCAACAGCAGCAAATCAGGGTCGAGCTCTATCATGACCGCACCCTGTTTCCCCTCGGCAGTATCCGAAACCAGTCCAATCAACCCTATCAAGTCTATAGTGCCTTTAAGAAAAAGTGCTATGAGCGGCTAATTCTGGATGTACCCGCCTGCTATCCAGAGATTGAAGCTCAAGATCCAATCCAATTATCAACTAAGCTCCCCAATGTTGATCTTGAAAAATTCTCAGCGGATTATGTGGTAGAGCATGCTGCCCAACTTTGGCCTGCGGAGGATCAAGCTGCCTTGGATCTGCTCGATGATTTTATCGAGGACAAAATGGCTCATTATAAAACCGACCGTGATCTGCCAGCAGTTGATGGTACCAGCCGCCTCTCCCCTTATCTGAATATCGGTGTTATTTCAGTTCGCCAATGTATGCAAGCTCTTTTTCAGGATGGCTATTTCCAGATTGAGGATGTGGGTCAGCAGACCTGGTTAGATGAATTCTTGTGGCGGGAATTCTATCTACAGACCCTGTTTGATTTTCCACGTGTCTCCAAACACCAACCATTTAAGCAAAATACCCATAAGATCCAGTGGCGCAATGCCCCCGAAGATCTAGCTGCCTGGCAGCAAGGCCAGACCGGAATTCCAATTGTCGATGCTGGCATGCGGCAAATGCTGGCAACTGGCTGGATGCATAACCGGGTCAGGATGATTACTGCGATGTTCCTGTGTAAGAACTTGCTGATCGACTGGCGACTGGGTGAAAGCTGGTTTATGCAGCACCTGATTGACGGCGATCTGGCTGCGAATAATGGTGGCTGGCAATGGTGTGCATCGACCGGCATGGATGCTGTGCCCTACTTCCGGATTTTTAATCCGGTCAGCCAGTCCCTGAAGTTTGATCCCAATGGAGACTATATCCGCGAGTGGGTGCCTGAACTGGCGCATCTGGATGCCAAATCCATTCATGAACCTTATGCCAGAAATCCAGATTTACAGCTGGATTATCCAAAACCGATTGTAGATTTAAAAGCCTCTCGTGTACGAGCCATAGAAGCCTTTAAGCAGATTTAGAAGAAACTATCACTTCATCTAATATGAAAAGCCTCCAGTATCAGAGGCTTTTTATTTTCATATCAAGAATAAAAACTTGGATCAGGCACTTTCCCGGTCAGTATCCATTCCCCAACTTCCTGATATTTATAATCTACCGGATCATGTAAGGTCTGGGTGCGAACATTACGCCAGAAACGGTCCAGATTCAGTTTGGCTGTGGTCGCACGCGCGCCCATCACCTGAAAAATATTCTGGGTGATATAGAGAGATGTATTGGTGGCCGCGATTTTGGCTGTAGCAATCGCCACTGAAACTTCACCACGCTGCTCGGCAGTGAGATCATTGCCCAGATCCCAAGCAGCTTGTAAGGTTTGAATCGCTTTATCAGCCAGCAAACGCACGCTTTCCAGCTGCACATAAAAATCGGCAAAATGCTTCTGGGTAAAGGGGTCATTTATCGCCTCTTCTACCAGTGATTTTGACCAGGCTTTTTGAGTCTGTACGGTTTGTTTGGCCACTTCAAACGCACCTTCTGCTACACCGAGGAACATGTGTACAAAGATCAGCTGGGCAATTAAAGGACGTAAGCTTGAATACGGTGTACTCAGTGGACCGGGATTTAACAGCAATTCATTTTCATGAATTCTGACCTGCTCAAAATGGCTGGTGCCGCTATCGGTCTGGCGTTGACCCATATTATTCCAGTCACCGAGAAAACTTATGCCCTTACGTGCTGTTGGAATCACCCCAATGAGTAATTTTCCAGCGTCGTTATAGCCTGAGCACAGTAAGATATCGGAATCAATGGAGCCGGAACAGAAGCTTTTATGGCCATCAAAAATATATTCTTTTTCAGCAACTTTTGTTGCGGTAGTACGACGGTCCAGTGGATTTAAGGTATTGCCCCAGAACAGGTTTTCCCGAGCGGTCTGTTCAAACCATGGGCCATATTGTTCCGGTTGGGAAAATAATTGAACCGTTGCAATCAGCAAATGATGAAACCCATAAACATGTGCTAATGAACTATCGACTCGGGCAATGATTTGAATGGTTTTAAAAATTGTCTGCCAGTCTGCTTCCTGACCGCCGTACTGTTTTGGAATAGACAGGCCCAGTAAACCGCTCTGACGAATCAGATCACGCTCGGCTTTAGGATTACCGCCCTGCTTGTCACGAGCTGCGGCTGTTTGGGCAAAAGTTTCTGTCAGTTGCTGGGCAATTTGCAGGGGAGATTGATCTAGATATTGTTGTCGTATATTCATTCTTTTGACCTAAGTTCAGCATGGTTTTAGCTTAGCAGATTGCAGCTTGGCACTATATTCGAAAGCATGCAGAGCTTATTCCTGAGACAAAAATACCGGCAAATAATGCCGGTATTTGAACGTCCCAAACTTATGCCTGATTACGCTGCACTTCAGCGATCAAGTGATCCACGACCTGTGGTTCTGCCAGGGTTGAGGTATCGCCCAGACTGTCCAGTTCATTGGCAGCAATCTTTCTTAAAATCCGGCGCATAATTTTTCCTGAACGGGTTTTAGGTAAAGCGGGTGCCCAGTGCAAGGCATCTGGCGTTGCCACTGGCCCTAAAATTTTACGTACCCAAGCTACCAGTTCACCGCGCAGCTGTTCAGTACTTTCAGTCCCTGCCTGCAAGGTGACAAAGGCACAAATCCCCTGACCTTTGATGTCATGCGGCATACCCACTACGGCAGCTTCGGCAACTGCCTCATGTGCAACCAATGCACTTTCAATTTCTGCCGTACCCAGACGATGGCCTGAAACATTGAGTACGTCATCGACACGACCGGTAATCCAGTAATAGCCATCTTCATCACGACGTGCGCCGTCACCAGTAAAATAGGTACCCGGATAGGTCGAGAAATAGGCGTCAATAAAGCGGTCTGGGTCACCCCAGATGGTGCGCATCTGACCGGGCCAGGAATCCTTAATTACTAGATTCCCTTCTGCCACCCCTTCAATTTCCTTGCCTTCTGCATCGACAATGGCGGGTTGCACACCAAAGAATGGCCGGGTTGCAGAACCCGGTTTCAGGTCGGTCGCACCTGGTAAAGGCGTAATCATGAAGCCACCAGTTTCGGTTTGCCACCAGGTATCAATCACCGGACAGCGGCTTTCACCAACCACCGAGTAATACCAGTTCCAGGCTTCCGGGTTAATCGGTTCACCGACCGAACCTAAAATTCTCAGGCTGCTACGATCACTTTCCCGTACATAGGCATCACCTTCTCGCATCATGGCGCGAATGGCTGTCGGTGCGGTATAGAGAATGGTGACATTATGCTTGTCGACGATATGTCCGGTACGCGCCCAGCTCGGATATTGCGGCACCCCCTCAAACATGACCGTAGTCGTACCATTAGAGAGCGGACCATACAGTACATAGGAATGCCCGGTAATCCAGCCGACATCGGCAGTACACCAGAACACATCATCCTGTTTGATGTCAAAAACTTCGCGGAAGGTGCAATTCACATAAGTCAGATAACCACCTGTGGTATGCAGTACGCCCTTAGGTTTTCCGGTTGAACCTGAAGTATATAAAATAAATAGAGGATCTTCCGCATTCATCGGTTCAGGGGGACAGATCTCATTGACGGTCATGATTTCCATGTGATACCAGAGATCACGTCCCTGTTGCATTTCTACTGGATTGCCGGTGCGATGTACAACGATGACATGTTCAATCGATTCGGTACCGGCAATTTTCAGGGCTTCATCGACATTGGCTTTCAGTGGAATGGCTTTACCACCACGCATGCCCGAATCTGCGGTAATCACCATTTTGGCCTGACTGTCTTCGATCCGGCTGGCCAGAGAATCAGGTGAGAAACCACCAAACACCACACAATGCACTGCACCAATCCGGGCACAGGCCAGCATGGCAATTGCGGCTTCCGAGACCATTGGCATATACAGCACCACCCGGTCGCCCTTTTTAATTCCGTTCTTTTTCAGGACATTGGCGAAACGGCAGGTTTCATCATAAAGCTCATGAAAAGAAATAATCTTGTGACGGGATGGATGATCCCCTTCCCAGATAATCGCCGGTTTATAAGGATGTTCCTTAAGATGGCGATCCAGACAGTTGGCACTGACATTGAGCTGGCCATCTGTAAACCATTCAATTTTAAAATTGTCTTTATCAAAACTGGTATTTTTAACCTGGGTAAAAGGTTTGATCCAGTCCAGGCGTTGTGCCTGTTCAGCCCAGAACTGATCCGGTTGTTGAATGGATTGCTGATAACGCTCAAAATACTCTGTATCAGTGGTACGTGCGGTTTTCTTAAATTCTGCTGGTACTGGATAGATTTCTTTCATTGTTCGCTTCCTTGATCTTGTTCTATCTCATCACGAGAGCTTGATGGCATTTTGTTGATTGTTTTTTATGCATAATGGCAGTATGTACTGCATATTTCAAATCCGACAATCATGCTTTCGTCGTAGATTATTTATTCAAATTCAATCAGAATAACTTCGGATAATGCTCAGCTATGGCCAAAGTCAGCTAGATATTGCTATCGTCAAATAAAATGAGTCTCCCACTCTCGCTGTATTTTATACAGGCTTAGGATCTTGCCCATGAATTCAACTGAACCTTCCTATTTCCCTCCTCCTTTTCCTGCAGCAGATCATCCCTTATCGATCAGGGGCCGATTTGGACGTTTGAGTTTTATTGCCTGGTCTGCATTTTTACAGTTTATTTTCTTATGCAGCAGTATTGCGCTAGGTTTAAGTATTGATATTGTGAACATTGCCAGCCTATCAGTAGATTCAAACTGGCAAATCTCCCTGCACGGTCTGTCCAGCCTGTTTGCCTTAGCGATCATGCTGGTCTATCTGTATTTCGGTATTGTGATTACGGTACGACGCTTACATGATCTGGACCGCAGTGGCTGGTGGATGTTGCTATTCTTCGTGCCTTTGATCAATCTGTTTGTCTGGATCTATATCCTGCTTTTTCCAGGAACAAGAGGCAGCAATCAGTATGGTCCGATACGTACAAGCCCCGTCTGGGAAAAGATTGTAGCTTGGCTAGTAATCATTTTTACCGTACTCAGCCTGTTGGCGACGACTGCGTTATTCTCTTATATGAGTGAAGGTGAACCTTCAAGAATCCCAAGTGAAGTGAAACAAAAAACGACTGAGTTCTTTTAAACCAATTGTGTCTGTTTTGCATAAATATGTTGTGTATAAACTTCGCTGTTGTTAATTTTTTGCTGTAGTTGAGGCAAAATAAGCCAAATTTAAATTGTGGAGTTTTTGTGGCTGAGCAAGAGAATACTTTAAGCCAGGTAACTGAAGGGACGACTGAGCTCCTGCATCAGGCGACTGAAAAAACTGCCCAAACCGTGATCGAACATACCTCCAAGTATAATGATGCCTATAGCACCATTGACAAGATCATGGAGGGTTTCTGGGAGCGTGTGCCTTATTTCTGCATCGCACTGACAGTCATTGTCATTTTCTGGTTGCTGTCAAAACTGTTTAAGTTTTTTGTCCGTAAGACTTTAGAAAACCGTACTTATACCCGACAGAATCTGGTGCTGGTACTGAACCGTGTGGGGAGTACCTTTATTATTTTCTTCGGGGTGTTAATTGGACTGGTCATTGCCATTCCAGGCTTCACTCCAGGTCAGTTGATGAGTGCCCTCGGGATTGGTTCGGTTGCGATCGGTTTCGCCTTTAAGGATATTTTCCAGAACCTGCTTTCCGGTGTGCTGATTTTACTGAGCGAACCGTTCAAGATTGGTGATGACATTATCGTCAATGGCATGGAAGGTACGGTGGAAGATATCCAGATTCGTGCAACTTTTTTACGTTCACCGGATGGCCGTCGTATCGTCATCCCCAATGCCACAGTCTATACCAGTGCAGTCACGGTCAATACTGCTTATACCCGTCGCCGCTGTGAATTTTCGGTCGGTATTGGTTATGAAGATGATATCCAGAAAGCCAAAGATATTATTACTGCAATTCTGGATAAAGATCCGACCATCCTGAGTCAACCTGCATTTAGCGTCAATGTGATTGCACTGGCAGACTTCTCGATTACCCTCAAAGCGTTATGGTGGGTGAATACCACTGAAACAGGCATAGGCACCTCAATCAGTGCAGTTCAGGAACGGGTGATTCAAGCCTTTGCTGAACATAATATTTCGATTCCATATCCGGTGCAGGAAGTGAAAGTCTATCGTGGCGATGGCCATGAGGATGCTTCAGCTCGCGCTAAACAGTCGACCTAAAACATAGGAAATCGCCGTTTCAGTACGGAGAATACGGTTGCCAAGGCTCACTGCCTGGCAGCCGTTTTTTATGAGCAAATCAACTTCGTAAGGAATAAAACCACCTTCGGGGCCAATGACAATCGCGCAAGGATGCTGAAGTGCATATGGCATCGGCTGTTCGGCATAAGGATGTGCAACAAAGGCTGGACGGTCAGCTGTAATGAGTCCCGGTAAGATATCTTCGACAAAAGGTTTAAAGCGTTTATACAGCTCAATTTTCGGAGCAAGCGTATCCCCTGCCTGTTCTAAACCAAGATCTACATAATGATTCAGCTGCTGCAAAAATGGTGTCTGCCAATAGCTTTTATCCACCCGATAGCTATGCAATAAAATGATTTTCTCTACGCCCATGGTCACAGCATCCATGATCAGACGACGCAAAACTTTAGGACGTGGTAAAGCTACAATTAAAGTAACAGGCAGCTTTGCAGGAACTGCTTCTTCTTGAATCGGCTTCAATAAAACTGCCTTTTCAGAGATTTCGACAACTTCAGTTAAATACCGTTTCCCTTCCCGAATTCCGACTTTTAATGTGTCACCGACCTGAACCTCAAGATGTTGTTGCAAATGTTCCAGCTGCCGCTTTGACGTAATTGACCATAGATCAGATTCGGTTTGGCGGGGATCAAGCAGGACGATATTCATAAAAAATTAACTCAACAAATCCATCACTGGATACGCGGAAACGTCATCCACAACTGTCCGAGGCAGGACTCTTTTTGCCTGATATAGGTTCTGCGATATCTCTGCAAAAAGATGGTATATGACGAGTTTTGTGGATGACAAATGGTTTTGTTACTTTTGCCGAAATAAAAGTAAAAGAAAGAAGAGTCCCTGGCATTAAATCTATAAAGATAAGGCTTAGTTTTAACCTTATACAGTCAATCCATGAAAATCAGCTTCTTCACAAATCAGAATATAATCAAAGATATTGATCAATCACCTGAATATGCCTTTCAAGTGAACCCTGATTTTGCTGCATAATCTTTTGTGCAGCAATATTCAAGCTTTCAGCTTTAGCTGAATTATTCAGAATTTCTAGCAAAGTCTCAGCAGCCTGTTTAGCATCCTGCACCACTTCTACGGCATGCGCCTGGACAAACTCATCCACAATCGTCTGAAAGTTAAAATAATTTTTACCCAGAATCGTTGGGACATTCAGTGCAATCGGCTCCAGAATATTATGTCCACCACCTGGTTCATTCAAAGAGCCACCAACATAACAGGCTTGGCTCAAGGCATACCAGAGCCACATCTCGCCCATGGAATCTGCCAGATAAACCTGAGTATCTTCTTCGATACGTTGCCCCACACTACGGCGCTGGGTTCTTAAACCTAAGGACTGTGCAGCCTGGAACACCTCATCAAAACGTTCCGGATGGCGCGGCACTACGATACAAACTAATGCTGGATCTGCATCCAGTGCAGATTTAAGTTCAGCCATCAATTGCTGTTCTTCAGGCGCATGCGTACTGGCGAGAGTAATAATCTTGCGGCCTTGCAGAGACCATTCCTGTCTCAACCCTGCCGCATGATCAATAAACTGTTGCGGTGCCGTGATATCAAACTTGATATTGCCCAAGACCTGAGTTTTTTCTAAAGCTATACCTAGATCAATATAACGCTGCTGGGTCGCTGTATCTTGAGCCAAAAGGCCAGTTAAATTCTTAAGCATGCCACGGGTTAGGCCTTTGACTTTGCCATAGCCTTTGGCGGATTTTTCAGAAAGACGGGCATTCAATAATAGGCAAGGCACATTAAAAGCAGGTGCCTGATCAATCAGATTTGGCCAGAGTTCGGTTTCCATCAATAACAGCAATTTAGGCTGATATTTTTGATAAAAATCACGAATCAGGGTTTTCTGGTCAGCTGGCAAATATACAGCCTGGAATAAGTCTAAATAAGGTTCTTTTAAGAAGAGAGATTTGGCTCGTGCCTGCCCGGTCTTGGTGGTATTGGTCACCAGAACCGGATGCCCAAGTTTCAAATAATATTCAATTAAAGGTTGAGCGGCATTGGTTTCCCCTACGGATACCACATGAAACCAGATTGCCTGCAGGTTTTTAGGGGATTGGAAAGGACCAAAACGTTCCAGCAATTCTTGTTGTAATTGTTCCGGACTGGTCGCACGTTTACGTATACGGGATTGATAAAGCGGTTTCGCTAGCGCCAAGGCTGCGTTATACCAGAATGGAGTAGCCACATTGCGCCCCAAAACAGATTCAATCGGCAAAATATAACAGAGCCACATCGACATGTTAATCGATGTGGCTCTAATTTCGAATTATTCTATGGTGCTTAATACCTTAACTTCTGCCAAAGTTGGATAATCAATATAACCTTCAGCCACCTGACTACCGATCATATTTTCCATTTTCAGCTCATTAAGCGGTGCATTCTGAAGCAGACGCTCGTATAGATCAGGATTCGCAATGTAGGCTTTACCAAATGCGACTGCATCTGCCTTTTCAGCTGCCAGTAGCTCAATCGCATCTTCACGACTCAGTTGCATATTAGCAATATAAGGTACTCCACCTGAACGCTCTTTCATATATTCAGAAATACTGTCTTCAGCCAGATATTCACGAGTAAAGAAGAAGGCAATCTTGCGCTTGCCCAGCTGCTCCATGGCATAGCCAAATGTTTCACGTGGATCATTATCACCCATGTCATGGTCATCGCCACGCGGCGCAAAATGCACCCCTACACGATCCGCACCCCATACTTCAATCAGTGCATCAGTTGCTTCTAGCAGGAACCGTGTACGGTTTTCCACTGAACCACCGTATTCATCTTCACGCTGATTGGTTTTACTTTGCAGGAACTGATCAATCAGATAACCATTGGCAGCATGTAATTCAACACCATCAAAACCGGCTTCTTTAGCACGAATCGCAGCTTGCTTGTATTGCTCGGTAATCGTGTGAATTTCAGAAACTTCCAAAGGACGCGGCGTAACGTATGGACGTTTTGGACGTAACAAGCTGACATGACCCGCCTGTTGTACTGCACTTGCAGAGACTGGTGTTTCACCATTTAACAGATCTGGATGCGATACACGGCCAACATGCCAAAGCTGGGCAACGATTAAACCGCCCTTCTCATGAACCGCTTGAGTGACCTTTTTCCAGCCTTCGACCTGAGCATCGGTAAACAGTCCTGGAGTATTTAAATAGCCATTGGCTTCTTCAGAAATCACTGTAGCTTCAGAAATGATCAGGCCAGCACTTGCACGTTGCGCATAGTATTCAACCATCATTGGGGTTGGAACGCGATCAGCAGTTGCGCGGCTACGGGTCAGCGGCGCCATGATGACACGGTTTTTAAGCTCTAACGCACCGAGCGTTAAAGGAGAATTTAATTCAGCCATCGTTACTCCCACCTGTTAAAGGTGTTGTTGTAGGTGTTCGATAAATTGCTGAATTAAAGTTTCATTGCGGGAGAAATATGACCACTGTTCATGCTTGGTCGCAGTGATCAGGCCAGCCTGCTGTAACACCGACAGGTGATTGGACATGGTGGACTGTGAGACCTGGCCCAAACATTCAATTTGACCTGCACAGACCCCACGTTGAAAGCCACCACACTCTTCCGCAGACAGATATTGCTCCGGAGATTTTAACCACTCCAGAATTTGTCGACGGGTCGGATTAGCTAAGGCTTTAAAAATTAGATCAAGGTCCATAGGCACATCACAATCAGTGGCGCAACGAAACTTTATTCAGCATCTGCAACCATTATATCGTATTTTTTCGATTTATATATCGAATAATTTAGATATAAGAGTCACAGTCTGTTAAAGCTTTGTTACGCCAGCTTTTAAACGATTTCTTACAGGCCCTGTTTCAGGCTTGCTTCGATAAATTTGTCCAGATCACCGTCCAGAACTGCGCCAGTATTGGAGGTTTCTACCCCTGTACGCAAATCCTTGATACGTGAATCATCCAGGACATAAGAACGAATCTGGCTACCCCAGCCGATATCAGACTTGGAATCTTCCAATGCCTGTGCAGCTTCATTACGTTTATTCATTTCCAGCTCATATAGCTTGGCACGTAATTGCTTCCAGGCATGGTCACGGTTGGCATGTTGTGAACGCTGGTTCTGACAAGCCACCACAATACCGGTTGGAATGTGGGTTAAACGCACTGCAGAGTCAGTTTTGTTAATGTGCTGACCACCCGCGCCTGATGCACGGTAAGTATCGGTACGGACATCTGAAGGATTGATTTCAATTTCGATATTGTCATCTACTTCAGGTGAGACAAACACGGCAGAAAATGACGTATGACGACGGTTGCCCGAGTCAAATGGTGATTTACGCACTAAACGGTGTACACCAGACTCAGTACGTAACCAGCCATAGGCATACTCACCTTCGACACGAATCGTCGCAGATTTAATCCCGGCGACATCACCGTCAGATTCTTCCATCAGTTCAGCTTTAAAACCATGACGTTCGATCCAGCGCATGTACATACGTAGCAGCATAGACGCCCAGTCCTGTGCTTCAGTACCGCCGGAACCTGCCTGAATTTCCACATAGCAAGGGTTTGGATCCATCGGGTTGCTGAACATACGACGGAATTCAAGCTTCGCCAGTTCTTCTTCAGCTGCATTCAGCTCAGCCTGCACATCTTCCAGCATCGCTTCTTCATCTGCTTCAACCGCAAGGTCAAGCATCGCTTGAGCATCTTCAAGCTGGGTGGTTAAGCCGTCCAGTACATTAAGTACATTTTCAAGCTCGCCTTTTTCTTTGGCCATGGCCTGAGCACGACTCTGGTCATTCCAAATCGCCGGGTCTTCTAATTCACGCAGGACTTCTTCTAAACGCTCTTTTTTCAGATCGTAGTCAAAGATACCCCCGTAGTGTTTGACCACGTTCGTTTAAGTCTTTTAATTGGTTTAGATACGGATTAATTTCCACGTGAATTACTCTCAATCAAAATTAGGTATAAATTCTTAGGTCAATATTATATCACAGTCTATTTCGCCAATTTATAGCGATAAATCCATCTTTAAAGCTAAGCAAGAAAATGTCACTCACACATTTTTTAATTACAAAATTTGTCAGCCCGATAAAATAGCTAAATATTATTTTTAATACTTTCTCATTCTATTCTTAAATATATTTCGCTGTATTTTTATACTCAGTTTTTGATTCATTTTAAAACCCTAAAACCCCTACAAAATAAGATAAAAAATAGCATTTTCAATACATTCCACAATATCTACACACTTTTAATAAAACAAAACATTTCATTTTTAGTTTTTGAATTCAATTAGTTATTAAATGAAAATTACATAATATTACCTTACTCACAATGTAGTAACTTTCCTTTGATTGACGATTATTGGAATTGGTCTAGACTTAAAGTTGTAACAAAAAGTGTATTAATTTTAGCCATATTTTTCAGAGGGGAGTATCCGCATGAAAAAACTAGCAATCGCTTCAGCATTACTTTCAGCCGTAGCTCTTACAGGTACAGCAGCTCATGCTTATCAAGTAGAAGTGGGTGCATCTGCAGGCCTAACAGACCCGGATAATGGTAGCTCAAGCGGCTCTTTTGGTGTTGATGGCACATACTACTTTAATCCAGTTGAAACACGTAATGCACCATTAGCCGAAGCAGCTTTCCTTGATCGTGCAAGTAATGTGAAAGCTCAATATCAATATGATGATTACGACTCTTCAGAACGTCACCGTTATGGTGTAGGTGCTGAATACTTCGTACCAAACTCAGATTTTTATTTGAGTGGTAGCGTAGGTCGTGATGATTCTAAATACGACTATGCACCTGATTTTGACGAAACCGTTTATAGTGCTGAAGTCGGTTATTTACCTGCACCAGGTCTGTTAATTGCAGCAGGTGTGAAAGGTTATGACAATGACTATGATGACGGTGTAGATCCAACTTTACGTGCTAAATATGTGACTACCTTAAGCAATGGTAAAGATATTAACCTTGAAGCTGGCGCTGCCTTTGGCGACCTAGATGAGTACAACTTAAAAGCTGACTACTTCATCGACAAAACTTTAAGTGTTGGTGCTGATTATCAAAGCAAAGACAATGGCCCATATGACTCAAATGAATTTGGTGTAAGTGCACGTAAATTCTTTAATGAACAAGTGAGCTTGGAAGGTCGTGTAGGTTTTGGTGAAATTGGTAACCAAGACTACAACAAATTTGGTCTAGCTGCGAAATACCGCTTCTAATCCAAACTAAGAAATTTCATTATAAAAAACCCATCTTCGGATGGGTTTTTTATTGCACTTTAAACAAGCATTTAGGTAGTTTTTGCACATTGACGGGGCGATTATTATCTGTACAATTTGTTACAACTGTTAATAAAACAGCCATATTTTATAACAAAGAGAGAACTCTAAATGCTTAAGAAACTTACTCTTGCTACAGCACTTATTGCTAGCCTAGGAACTGCTCACGCTTATCAAGCTGAACTTAATGTAGGGTATGAAAACACTGATATCGATAACCTTGGGGATCTAGATACATTTTTCATCAATGGAAAATATTATTTAAATGATGTTCAAGTTAAGAACTCTCCACTTGCAGAAGCGGCTTTCCTAAATAAAGCAAGCAATATTGGCTTAGGTTATGCAAATGCAAGCGGTAATGGCGATGAAGATATTGATGTGTTTGGTGTAAGTGGTGAGTTTTATATTCCAAATACTCAATTTTATGTAAGCGGTACTATTAACCAAGTTGATTTTGCAGGTGACGATAATACCGGTTATGCGCTTGAAGTAGGTTACCTACCAGTTACTGGCTTGTTGCTAGCAGTAGGTGCCGCAAATGAAAGCGTAGACCCAGTTCAAGTGGCAAACTATGGTTTCACCGCAAATCTTTCAAATGCACTTACTGTAGGTGATGACACTGCATTATCTTTACGTGCCAAATACGTGACTCAAATTGGCAATCATTTCACCAATTTTGAAGGTTTAACTTATATTGGTGATGAAACAACCTATCGCTTAGCTGCTGATCTTTATATCGATCCAACTCTCAGTGTAGGTCTATCTATTGCTGATTCTACTGCAGATGGTTCAGATACACTGTTCGGTATTAAAGCTCAAAAATTCTTTACGCCAACTATTGCAGCAGGTGTAAATTACCATACAACTGACGGTATTGACTCGTTTGGTATCAATGGTACTTTCCGCTTCTAATCTCCAAGATTAAAAGTCCAAAAAAAACCGCTCAATTGAGCGGTTTTTTATGGCCTATTGCTCTAAATGGATAATCCGCATTTGCAGGCTGACATTGCCATTAAAGACATTTTTATCCAGTTCATAAACCAGACGAACATGCTGCTTCATCGGATCAAACTTGTATTTATCGATGGCACTAAAGGCAATCGCATCCACAACCTGCCCATTCTCTAAGGCAACACGTAATTTCAGATGTACATCCTTGAGCCAGCGGTAATCCAGAATCTTAAAGATGCCTTCAAAAATCGGTTGAGGAAACTTTTGTCCCCATGGACTTAAGTTTTGCAGTAAATCGACCGTTTCAATTTGGAAAGCTGATGCCGGTAGTTCCCCATCAGTCCACAGCGTAGCGGTAAATAGGCTTTCATCCATCTCTGCAATCAGCTGTTCAAAGACCTGTTTAAATTCAGCAAAATGCTGTTTTTTAATAGTTAGTCCCGCTGCGGCCGCGTGCCCACCAAAATGGCTGACCAGATGCGGATACTGCTCTGCTATCCGTTCAATACTATCCCGGATATGAATCCCTTCAATGGAACGTGCTGAACCTTTGATATGAATCCCATCTTCATCTGCTGCGAACACAATACTTGGACGATGGAACTGTTCTTTTAAACGCCCCGCCACAATCCCGATCACACCCTGATGCCAGTGCTGTTCAAACATGATCAGCGCGGCTGGCAAAGTATTCTCATCCAGCTGGATTTTTTCCAGTTCAGTCAAAGCTTCTTGCTTGATTTTGCCTTCTACCTGACGACGTTCGACATTGAGTTTATTCAGCTGTTCTGCGAGTGGATAAGCGGTTGCCAGATCCGGAGCAAGCAAACACTCGATCCCGATATCCATGGTTTCCATACGACCCGCTGCATTAATGCGTGGGCCAAGCACAAAACCCAGATCCTGCGCTTTGAGCGTAGCTGCATCACGACCAGCAATCTCTAGCAAGGCACTGATGCCAGGTCGGCAAAGATGATGTTGAATCCGTTTTAAGCCGGCATCCACCAGAATACGGTTGTTATAGTCCAGACTTGCGACATCTGCATAAGTACCTAAAGCGACCAGATCCAGATAATTGGTAATAACCGTTGAAGATTTACCCAACTTTTTACGATGAGTCGATAGATTTGCCAGAACATAAAAAGCTACCCCTACACCTGCCAAAGCCTTACTTGGAAAATCACAACCCAGCTGATTGGGATTGACCACAGCCTCTGCTGCAGGTGTAGGCTTGGTAGTTAAGTGGTGATCGGTAATAATCACCTGCATACCATGATCTTGCGCCTGTTTCACGCCTTCATGACTGGAAATCCCGTTATCCACTGTGATTAAAAGATCCGGCGTAAAATTAGCAAAAGCCAGATCCGCAATCGCAGGTGTCAGGCCATAACCATACTTAAACCGGTCAGGAACCAGATAGTCGACATGAGCACCCATATCACGCAGAGCAAGTACCATCAGTGTGGTACTGGTCGCCCCATCAGCATCATAGTCACCAACAATTACGATTTTCTGGCCGGCATCTATAGCCTGATCAATCAGCTGGACCGCTTCCGTTAAGCCTTTCATGGTCGGAGCCAACAGATGCTTGAGTTTCAGCTCCAGCTCCTGTTCAGATTCCACGCCACGGCGTGCCAGAATGTTAGCTACAAATGAAGGCACGCCCTGAAAAGATTCAGGGCGTGTCAGTAAAGGTCTTTGCTTGATTTCAAGTTTAGGCATTGTTATGGCATCAATCGTTGTAGTTTCCACGCCCCATCGATTTTTTCATAACTCAGGCGGTCATGTAAACGGTTGGGGCGCCCCTGCCAGAATTCATAATAGTCCGGCTGCAAACGATAGCCGCCCCAGAATACCGGTTTATCCAGTTCTTCCTGATTAGCGACCTGCTGATGCAGATCCCAGAAGCGTTGCTGTAGTTCTTCACGGCTAGCAACCACACCGCTTTGCGGGGTACTGATATGTGCAGCGATCTGACTTTCACGCGGACGTTTATGATAATAATCAGTCGATTCTTCTTCCGAAATTTTAACTACCTTACCGCTAATCCGGATCTGACGTTCCTGTTCCTGCCAGTAAAACAGTAATTCTGCATACGGGTTTTCGGCCAGATCCAGACCTTTCTGACTGTCATAATTGGTATAGAAATCATAACCCGCTTCTGTGGCACCACGCAGCAACACTGTGCGTACATGCGGACGACCCTGTGCATTTGCGGTTGCCAATGACATGGCATAAGGTTCATGCAGCTGTGCAGCAAGTGCATGGTTAAACCACTGCAAAAACTGCATATGCGGATTGGGATTGACCTGATCTTCATGTAACTCGCCTTTTTGATAGTTCAGACGCAGTTCACTCAGATCCTTAATCAGATCGCTCATTCACTTTTCCCTCATTTAAGCGGCGTTGGCACGTACCGCATCAGCCAATGAATTTGCCAGTGTAGTTACTTCAGCAAGATCTTCGCCTTCTACCATGACACGGATCACCGGTTCAGTCCCTGATTTACGGATCAGTAAACGGCCACGACCTTTGAGCTGCTCTTCAGCTTTGCTAAATTCTGCAGTCAAAGCAGGCACTGAGTACGGGTCAAACATGGTATTCAGGCGCACATTCACCAAGACATTCGGCAATAATTTAAAATCAGCCACTAACTCGTGCAGTGCTTTCTTCTGCTCGACCATCACGGTTAAGACTTGCAGCGCAGCAATAATCGCATCGCCTGTGGTGCTCTTATCCAAAGTCAGGATATGCCCTGATGGCTCACCACCAATCGACCAGCCTTTTTCTTCCAGATCTTGCAGTACATAACGGTCACCGACTTTGGCACGTAGCAGTTCTACTCCGGCTTTTTCCAGTGCCAGTTCCAACGCCATATTACTCATCAAGGTACCGACGATACCCGCCGGCTTGTTTTTTGCCTGAGTCGCAAGAATATACAGAATATGGTCACCGGTAATTTGCTCACCGTTTTTATCAACCATGATCACACGGTCCGCATCACCATCAAAGGCTATACCTAAATCAGCACCATGCTCAACCACTGCTTTTTGCAGATTTTCCGGATGAGTCGAACCACAGTTCTTATTGATATTCAGACCGTTTGGCTCATCGTAAATGGAAATAACATTGGCACCCAACTCACGAAAAACCGCAGGCCCTACGCTATAAGCTGCACCATTGGCACAATCAACAACAATAGTTAAGTCATTCAGGTCTAAATGGTATGGGAAGGTTGATTTACAAAATTCAATATAACGGCCATTGGCATCTTTCACACGGAAACTTTTACCTAAGTTCGCGTTATCTTCAATTACCAGTTCTTTTTCCAGTTCCTGGTTGATTTCGTCCTGCAAAGTATCAGGCAGTTTTTTGCCTTCACTCGAAAAAAATTTAATTCCGTTATCAAAATATGGGTTATGTGATGCTGAAATGACGATGCCGAGATTGGCATGTAAAGCACGGGTTAAATGGGCAATGGCAGGCGTTGGCAAAGGTCCAAGCAGATGCACATAGACACCCGCCGCATTGAGACCTGCCTGTAGTGCAGATTCCAGAATATAACCCGATAAACGGGTATCTTTGCCCAGTACCACCAATGGTTTGTTTTTTTTGCTATTTCGTTTTAATACTTTCCCTGCCGCAAAACCTAGTTTCAGGGCAAACTCAGGTGTAATCGGTAACTCACCGAATTTTCCACGAATACCATCCGTACCAAAATAACTCATGCCTTGTCTCACTTCTTAACGGGTGATTTACATCATCCTTTTTCATTGTGTAACACTGTACACCAAAACAAAAAAGCCGTCATGAGGATGACGGCTTTTTCAGAGTAAACAACCAGCGAAAGTTAGCCCATACGGTAGTTTGGCGCTTCTTTGGTGATGGTTACATCATGCACGTGAGACTCAGACATACCAGCAGATGTGATTTTCACAAACTTGGCATTTTGACGAAGATCATCAATCGTTGCAGAACCGGTATAGCCCATAGAAGAACGCAGACCGCCCATCATCTGATGCACGATATTGCCCATTGGGCCTTTGTACGGTACGCGACCTTCGATACCTTCAGGAACCAGTTTTTCAGCACCGGCTTTAGAGTCCTGGAAGTAACGGTCAGCAGAACCAGTCGCACCAGCCATCGCACCCAAAGAACCCATACCACGGTAAGCTTTGTAGTAACGACCCTGGAAGAATTCAACTTCGCCCGGTGCTTCTTCA
This sequence comes from Acinetobacter sp. UBA3025, assembly GCF_002367915.1. Classification (NCBI taxonomy): domain Bacteria; kingdom Pseudomonadati; phylum Pseudomonadota; class Gammaproteobacteria; order Moraxellales; family Moraxellaceae; genus Acinetobacter; species Acinetobacter sp. UBA3025. The sequence goes on along the minus strand of NZ_DFDO01000112.1, from coordinate 1,365 downwards.
GTACCGGCCATTAATGAACCCACCATGATGGTGCTTGCACCCGCGCCAATCGCTTTGGCCATATCACCAGAGAAACGGATACCACCATCAGCAATTAATGGAATCTGTTCTTTCAATGCACGTGCAACAGAATCAATTGCAGAAATTTGCGGCATACCAATACCAGCCACAATACGAGTTGTACAGATTGAGCCAGGACCGATCCCTACTTTCACTGCATCCGCACCCGCATCAAGCAAGGCAAGCGCAGCATCACCAGTTGCGATGTTACCGCCAATCACTTGAACTTGTGGGTAGTTCTGTTTGACCCAGCGTACACGCTCGATCACACCCGCAGAGTGACCATGTGCAGTGTCCACAACAATCACATCTACACCAGCATCAACCAGTGCTTCTACACGGCTTGGTGTTTCAGCGCCCGTACCGACTGCTGCACCTACACGTAAACGACCTAAATCATCTTTACAGCTATTTGGATAAAGTTCCGCTTTACGGAAATCAGTCACCGTGATCAAGCCTTTTAATTCGTTGTTTTCGCCAACAACGATAACTTTTTCAATACGGTTTTTTTGCAATAAGGCCTGAATGTTTTCTTTCGATTCGCCTTCACGCACAGTCACCAGACGGTCTTGGCCAGTCATGATATTGCTGACCGGCTGTTCCAGATTGGTTTCAAAGCGTGTATCACGGCCTGTTACGATACCCACTACTTTACCGTCTTTAACCACGGGTACACCGCTGATGTTATTCGCTTGAGTCACAGCGATCAGTTCACGTACAGTCGTTTCAGGGGTAACTGTGATTGGATCTTTCACCATACCGGCTTCAAATTTTTTCACACGGCGTACTTCTGCGGCCTGGGCAGCAATATCCATGTTCTTGTGCAGAATACCAATACCGCCATTTTGTGCCATCGCAATTGCCATACGTGACTCAGTCACAGTATCCATAGCTGCTGAAACAAGTGGGATATTCAGGTTAATGCCGCGAGTCAGGCGTGTCTTTAGAGAGACATCTTTTGGGAGAACAGTAGAGTAGGCAGGGAGTAATAGGACATCATCGAAGGTTAACGCGTCTTGAACGATGGTCAACATAACAGTCTCACTGGTAATTTCCGTGCGCTATTATAAACAAATTTAGCTCTAAATTTCATTGCAATTGCAAAATTTATTTTGTCTAAATCTGGACTTAGATTTAATCCGAATATCTAAACCTGTAAATTTGACTATTCAATCAACAATTTAAATATGCCAGAGTAGTCATCATATTTATTCGGTTTACAAAATCCCTTACTAATTTTTTCTCCCATAAAAAAGCAGAGTCCATACCCTGCTTTTTAAATCTTGAGTTTGGATTTAGCTTACT
>NZ_DFDO01000220.1:0-7938 GCF_002367915.1 Acinetobacter sp. UBA3025 | reverse complement strand
AAGTGTCAACACACCCTAGTTATATGAATCTTTTCTAAATTTCGCGCATGATTCTTCCTAAATTTATCGCATTTGTAAAGCTTTATTTTTCATCTATTTTTTAGACTTAAGGCTAATAAAAAGCTGCCTGATCAGCAGCTTTTTCATAATTAAATTTAATATTAAGGATCAGACTGACTCATGCTTCAATACTCGTTCAGCTAGAGCCTGTTTCACCACATGATATCCAGCACTTAAGCCAAGACTCGCCATAATGATTGCAACAATAATATCTGGCCATAGACTGCCAGTGCCAAAGACTCCCACTGCTGCAAAAATGACGGCCACATTGCCGATCGCATCATTACGGCTGCACAACCAGACTGATTTCATATTGGCATCGCCCTCCCGGAAAGCATATAAAATTATGGCTGTGACAACGTTTGCGATTAAGGCCAATACCCCGATGATCCCCATCGTAATGGCTTCAGGTGGAATACCTTGCATAAAGGCATAAATTACTTTGCCAATGACGACCAGACCAAATACTGCCATGGTCAATCCTTTAATCAGAGCAACTGTTGCACGCCAATACAGACTTGCACCAATCACCGCCAGAGAAATACCATAATTCACAGCATCTCCAAAGAAATCTAGCGCATCTGCCCATAAGGCCGATGAATGTGCATAAGCACCGCCGATCAGCTCCACACCAAATAAGGTCAGGTTAATCAATAATGCAATCCATAAAGCTGTTCTAAATTTGCTATTAGATTTGGGCGGCGCGGGTTCATGACTACAACTACAGGCCATATTATTCTCCGATGATTTTTTATCCTGAATGCGATAAAGTCATTAGAAACTATGGAGTCACTCCAAGGTCAATCCTGAGGTATTTATGTCACATTATTTGATTTCTGATATAGCCAAGAAAACTGATTTAAGCACTGATACCATTCGATTTTATGAGAAAAGAGGTTTAATTCAGCCGAATTTTCGAGCAAGTAACCAATATCGTTATTATGGCGAAGAGGCCTTAAAACGCTTGATTTTTATCAAACGCTGTCGTGCTTTAGGCATGTCTTTAAAAGAAATCGAATACCTGATTCAGCTGGAACAGAATCCTGAACAGGATTGCTGTGAAGTTAACCAGATGATTGATCAGCACCTTATAGATATTTCAAATAAAATTAAAGAATTACAATTATTTAAACAGCAGTTAATGGCGCTTCGCGAAAGCTGTAATACCCCAACCACGATTAATCATTGCCAGATTTTAAAAACACTGGAATCTATTGAAAATAGCTGAAATATTTATGGATATTTTAAACCGTTTACTGTTTATCTTTTAACTTGAAATTGAGTTGAATTATGCCAATTCCGAGTTATTTACTAGGTTGAATCCTGATTTTAGATGACTAGAATAAAGACGTACTTTTTATATGTCTTTCGATTTCATCATGAGCATTTCTCACGTTACCGAACTTCTCTCACCTGCTGGCTCACTGAAAAATATGCGCTATGCCTTTGCTTATGGTGCAGATGCAGTCTATGCCGGCCAGCCGCGTTATAGCTTGCGTGTTCGTAATAATGAATTTGACCATGACAATCTTGCGATTGGCATCAAAGAAGCACACGAACTTGGCAAAAAATTCTATGTGGTGGTTAATATTCAGCCGCATAACTCCAAGCTGAAAAATTTTATTCGTGACCTTGAACCTGTGGTCGCCATGCAGCCAGATGCGCTGATCATGTCCGATCCTGGTCTGATCATGATGGTGCGTGAGCATTTCCCGCACATGGACATTCACCTGTCTGTACAGGCCAATGCCGTGAACTGGGCAACTGTAAAGTTCTGGAAAAATATGGGCCTGACCCGTGTGATCCTGTCACGTGAGTTATCCATCGAAGAAATCGAAGAAATCAAACAGCAAGTTCCAGATATTGAAATTGAAGTATTCGTACATGGTGCGTTGTGCATGGCCTACTCTGGCCGCTGCATGCTGTCTGGCTATATGAACAAGCGTGATGCCAACCAGGGCGCCTGCACCAATGCCTGCCGTTGGGAATACAAGGTACTTGATGCTAAAGAAGATGAAACGGGCGATGTGATCCCGGTTAAAAATCTGGATTCAGGCTGCTGTTCGAAAGATATGGATGAAAGCCATAAAATCGCTCAACACCAGTTTGATGAGCCCGTGTTATTGCAACGTAATGACGAGGATATGTTCGCTGCTGAAGAAGATGAACACGGCACTTATTTTATGAATTCCAAAGACCTGCGTGCCGTTCAGCATGTGGAACGCCTGACCAAAATTGGCGTACACTCCCTGAAAATTGAAGGTCGGACCAAATCTTATTTCTATTGTGCGCGTACTGCGCAGATTTACCGTAAAGCCATTGATGATGCGCTTGCTGGTAAGCCATTCGACCCTTCATTGATGACTCAATTAGAAGGTCTGGCGAATCGTGGTTATACCGAAGGCTTCCTACGCCGTCATATACATAGTGAATATCAAAACTATGAAAATGGTTCATCGAGTTTCGATCATCAGCAGTTCTGTGGGGAAGTATTAGAGCGTAATGGTGACTATATCAAGATTGATGTGAAAAACCGTTTTGTCATTGGTGACTCACTAGAGCTGATGACCACTAAAGGCAACATCACTTTTACCTTAACTGAGATCAAAGACCGTCAAGGCAATCTGATTGAAGATGCTAAAGGTTCAGGTCATATCGTTGAAATTCCAATACCAGCAGATGTCGATATGCAGTATGCCCTGCTGATCCGTAATCTGCCATCATCATCTGTAGACATTTCAGCCTCTTCATTGGCTTATCAGGCGAGTTAAAAAATGGCGCTCTTGATTACCGATAAATGTATCAACTGTGATATGTGCTTACCGGAATGCCCAAATGAAGCAATTTATGAGGGCGAGAAGTTTTATGAAATTGATGTCAATCGTTGTACCGAGTGTGTGGGTTTCTATGATCATCAAACCTGCATTGCCGTCTGTCCGATTGAATGCATTGTGCCGCATCCCGAGCATCGGGAAACGCAAGAACAGTTAATGGAGAAATTTAAAGGTTTGAATCTGTTCAAAGCTTGAATGATGCATGAAGTCTGATGACTTCATCTAAGAACAACCTTGGGGAAAGATAAAAATAAGGGTTGAAAACAAAAACTGTCCAGAGGAAAGGAACAGCTAAAAGCGATTGGGGACGCTTTTGGCTGATCTAACAATAACTAAAAAAAGGAACCCGGGTGTTAGCATCCTGAGTTCCTATAAAGCGAAAATAATAATAGGTGTTTGAGATTAAGCACCTGGAATGTGGGGATTCCAGGTGCTCTTTTTTTTACTGACCAAAGCGAATGATGTAATCAAAGGCAGATAATGATGCTTTGGCACCTTCACCAGTCGCGATGATGATCTGTTTGTAAGGAACAGTGGTACAGTCACCTGCAGCAAACACACCTTTGACATTGGTTTCATTGCGCTCGTTAATCACAATCTCACCACGGTTAGTTAGCTCAACATCGGTTCCTTTCAGGAAGTCAGTGTTCGGCAACAAACCGATCTGAACGAAGATACCTGCCAATTCAACAGTGTGCTCTTCATCAGTTGCACGGTCTTTGTATTTCAACGCTGTGACTTGTGAACCATCACCGATCACTTCGGTAGAAAGCGCATTTTTGATCACAGTGGTGTTTGGCAAGCTGTGCAGTTTGTCTTGAAGCACTTGGTCAGCACGTAGTTTGGTATCAAACTCAACCAGCGTTACATGCTCAACGATACCCGCAAGGTCAATCGCAGCTTCTACACCAGAGTTACCACCACCAATTACCGCAACACGTTTACCTTTGAACAATGGACCATCACAGTGTGGGCAGTATGCAACGCCACGGGTTTTGTATTCTGCCTCACCTGGAACATTCATTTCTCTCCAGCGTGCACCGGTAGATAAAATCACAGTTTTAGATTCAAGTTTCGCACCATTTTCTAAAGTCACTTCTACCAGACCATTGGCTGTGCGATCTGCACCTTTGATGTCAGACACGCGTTGCAGGTTCATGATATCAACACCGTATTCACGAACGTGTGCTTCCATCTCCGCAGCAAATTTTGGACCTTGGGTTTTTTGCACTGAGGTATAGTTTTCAATGTCCATGGTATCCATCACCTGACCGCCCATGCGTTCAGCGACAATCCCAGTTTTGATGCCTTTACGTGCTGCATAGATCGCTGCAGTATTCCCTGCAGGTCCACCACCGATGACAAGGACATCAAATGCATCTTTGGCATTCAGTTTTTCAGCATCTTTGGCTGCAGCATTGGTATCCAGTTTGGCAATGATTTCTTCCAGTGTCATACGACCCTGACCGATATGTTCATTGTCCTGGAAGACCATTGGTACGGCCATGATTTTGCGTTCTTCTACTTCGTCCTGGAAGAAAGCCCCATCAATCATGGTTGCTGTTGTACCCGGGTTATAGATAGCAATCAGGTTCAATGCCTGAACGACATCCGGACAGTTATGACAGCTGAGTGATACGAATACATCAAAGTCAGATTTGATCCCTAAGCCTTTAATCGATTCCAGAACTTCAGCAGAGACTTTTGGTGCATAGCCTGAAGTTTGCAACAATGCCAGAATCAGGGAAGTAAACTCATGACCCATCGGCAAGCCTACAAAGAACACACGAGGCTGTTCACCGGCTTTTGCCACACCAAAGCTTGGTGCACGTTTGTTGGTACCGTCAAAACGGGCAGTCACTAGATCAGAAAGCTGGGCGATTTCCTCAACCAGTTCTTTGATTTTGGCTGATTTGTCAGAGCCATCCAGAGTTGCCACTAATTCAATCGGGCCTTCCAAACGTTCAAGTAGTGTTTTTAATTGAGCTGAAGTATTTTGATCTAACATTGCTAACGTCTCCAAGGGAGTAAATATTTATTCGATGAAGCTATATTAAGTGAATAACAAAAATAGGTAAAACAGTTTGTTTTTATCTTAATGATCGTTTTTATAGATCAAAAACCATCTCCTCATTTTATTTTTTATTATCGCTAGAATTTATGCCTTTTATCCCAAAGAAACCGAATATAGATTGGAAAATAAAAATGCTCCTTTTAAAGGAGCATTTTTAAGTTTAGAAGATTCGCTGTTCAATACGTAGCGAACGCCCCTTAATTGAATTAGCTAGTACAAATATGATTAAGCTAAGCAAGGCAAATAGGATGGCAATGCCAATAATGATGACATTGGTAATCTTGCTGACTTGTTCTGCTTGCTGAGCTTGACGATCTACACTTTGTGCCACAGGCGTTAGACTTTTGCCATAGACCTGTTGCTGCATGGTCCAGATCTGTTCCGGTTTAAATCCGTATTGTTCAAACTTGTTATCCTGCCGCTCTGCTTCAACTACTTGTGCGACATAAGGTCTGGCTGCGGAGAGATCCACAGGCTTATGCAAGAGTGCAGTTTGGGCAAGTAAATAAGATTTCACCGGTGAAGCAATATCGGAATCAACAAGATAACGAGCCACTTCACTATCATTGATATTACTATCGTAATAGACCACTTGCTGATAAGCGTCTTCACGGTCATTTCTCAGGTCATATTGCCAATAAGTCAGTCCTGACCAGATCACGATAAAGGAAATCAGCCAGCCTACAAACTTCAATATGAAAGACTGAAAGCGCACATAGAAGAAGCGAAACTTCTTCAGCAATCCAACCAGAAAAAATGCACCAATAAAAGAGGCAAAGATTTTCAGAATCAGCCAGCCAAACCAGCTTAATAGAGCAAAGAAATAATCCGGACTATCCCCAATACTGGCCAGATTAGCATCGACACTGACTGGTAAATGCAGCTGTTGAAGCTGAGTACTCAGGCCAAAAAAGCCATAAACCATTTCCTGCTGAAAGAATAGACCTATCACGGATGCAATACAGACCGTAGAGGTGGTCAGTCCCAAAAGCATCAAATTACGTTGACGCTTTTTGAGTGCGACGACCCCTTGCTTGATTTCCTGAGGATTTACAGCATATTCATCTAAGGGCGGCAATCTCTACTCCTTTTTTTAGATCTTGGCCCTACTGCATTTAGTTGGGTTTAGATCCACTGGTACTTGATTCAATCACCAAATGATTCAGATTATCTTGTAAGGCTCTTAAACGTACCGTTGCTTCAGTACGTTTCTGTACACCTTCTTTCTGGATCTGAATCACATCATTAACAGTTTTAATGAGGGTATTTTGCACATGTTCAAGCGTTTCAATATCAATAACGGAACGCTGGTTGGCTTTTGCCGTATCGACCGAGTTCTGATGCAATAAATCTGCATTACGGCGTAAAAGCTCATTGGTCGCATCATCAATGGTATTGGCCAGCTGTACGCTGTTCTTCTGTTCATTCAGTGAAATGGCCAGACTGATCTGGTTTTTCCATGCCGGTAACGTAATATTTTTAATGGCATAGAATTTATCCACCAGCATCAGGTTATTGGACTGAATAATCCGGATCATAGGCAAAGTCTGCATCGCAGATTGCTGCAATACCTGTAAATCACTGATGCGTTTTTCCAGATTATTGGCTAGATGATTTAGGTCATAGATTTTTTGCGTGGTGCTCTGATCTTGTGGCAAAGCTGTAAGCGCAGCAATTTCCTGCTGCAATTCCTGTTCACGTAAACGTCCAGCTGCAATATGAATACCCAGCTGCTTGTATTCTTCCTGCACCCCATCGAACATTTTATCCAGGGTATCAACGCGGGCTTTTAATCCAGATTGTGAAGTTTCAATTTCCTTGACCAGTACATCAATCTGTTCTTTAGTGGTATTGAAATGGGAGTCAAAGTTATCTTTCACGCCCTTAAATTTGCTGATAATATTGCCAAGAAATCCTGAACTCTTTTTCTTGTTCAAGATACTGCTGGTATTCAGTTGTTGTGCCACCTGCACCACCTGATTCAGCTTTTGACCGGTTGCATCCAGATCTTTGTTCTGTACCAGATTCAGCAATTCATCAGTATAACTTGAAGTTTTGGTGGCTATATTTTTGCCATATTCGGCCACACTATTATGACTCATATTCTGCAGTTCTTTACGTGCTGCCAAGACCTCCTGAAAATCGGCAGGCTGTAAGCCTAGCTCTTTGAGATCCATTTGCTGGAACTTCTGTTCAGTCAGTTCAGTTGAGCTTTCGACAGGTAAATTTACTACATCAGATTTGGTCATGTTTCACCTTATATTGTTATGTATTCGAGGGTTTCTCGAGTGACTTTTTTAACGTTTTAATCAGGTTGTCCCGGCTATTATCAAGTTTTTCCAGATCACTTGTCGAGTGTTTCGTCTGGCTTTGTTTGACATGATATTGCCAGGCCGGAATCAGTACCTGTTGCGCTTCTTTAAACCGATCCAGTAGGCTATAAGACAGTTGCTGGGACAATTGCATCTGGGTAATGGCAATGTCATTACTGCTTTGCAAGGTTCTTAAGGTATGCACCTTTTTTGACAGCCGCTCAGAAAAATTATCCAGTGGATGCTGATTCCTTACAAACTGCGGATATTCAGATAAAAATTCTTCTGCTGCCACAATATGCTTGGCCATTTGCTCACGTAAACCGATCAGCTGCTGGAATCGCGATTGGGATTTCTGGATTTCAATTTGCAACTTACGGCTAAGGTGATCTGCCTGATCCAGTAAATAGTCCAGTTTTTTATAGTATTCAACCTGACTTGAGCCATAGTCCAGATCAATACCCAGCCATTTCTGCAAGGCATTAAATTTACGTTTTTTTAGATATTTTTTTGATTGAGCCAGCATGTGAATCAGCTGTTCAATCGTCTGGCTCAGTTGTTGGGTCAGATGGGGATCTACCCCATTTAATAGTACTGCCTGCGCCTGAATAAGTGAGTCCGCATAATGATTCAGCTTGTATTGATCGTGGAGTAAAGG
>NZ_DFDO01000071.1:0-4872 GCF_002367915.1 Acinetobacter sp. UBA3025 | reverse complement strand
ATATTTTAGAAAAAAGTAGATAACAGCTAGAAAGGCTGTTATCTACTTTCAAACTTTGATTAGCCGTTAATAATACTGCCGCCATTTACATGAATGACCTGACCTGAAATATAGCTAGCTTCTTCACTGGCCAGAAATAAATAGGCAGGAGCGACTTCACTCGGTTGTCCCATACGTCCCATTGGTGTCTGTTTACCAAAATCTTCCAGTTGTTCTTCATCAAAGCTACTTGGAATGAGTGGTGTCCAGATTGGGCCTGGTGCAACACCATTCACACGAATTCCGGTTTTATTTTTCGCCAGATTGGTAGATAAGCTGCGGGTAAAAGAAGTAATCGCACCTTTGGTGCTTGAATAGTCTATCAGTGTGTCATGTCCATGATAGCTGGTGATACTGGTGGTATTGATAATACTGTCACCTGCCTGCATATGTGGAAGTACCGCCTGAGTCAGATGGAACATGGACAGGATATTGACATTGAAGGTCTTGAATAACTGGTCTGGAGAAATATCGGTAATACTGTCCTGCGGATACTGCACACCTGCATTATTTACCAGAATATTAATGGTTTTAAATTCCTGAAGGGTCTGCTCAACCATTTTCTTGATTTCATCAGGATGCTGTAAATCGCATTGAATCAGCAGACAACGTCGTCCTTCTGCTTCAACCATTTTTTTGGTATCAAGCGCATCCTGATCTTCATCCAGATAGCAAATGGCAATATCAGCACCTTCGCGGGCAAATAATACTGATACAGAGCGACCAATCCCGCTGTCACCACCTGTAATGAGTGCTACTTTGCCTTTTAATTTATCGCTACCTTTATAATTCTCTTTAATGACTTCCGGGGTAGGATCCATTTTAGTCTGGTCACCCGGTTGATGGGCTTGGGTTTCAGTTGAAGCTGGAGTTTCAGGATAGTTATTCATATTTTTTCCTTGATTGCTCTTGAGGAAAAAATATATTAGGAGCTTTTAGTTGGGATTAAATTAGACTCAACATTTCATAACAGAACCTCTGCAGGATTTAGCATTTATTCATTTAGCTTAAATTGACACTTTAGAACTGCCTGTTTTAGTTATTTAAAGTCGACTTCTAGAATGAAATATCGGGTTTCTTTTTAAGGAAAAGAGCGATAAGCAGGAATATACCTTCAGTGGATTACAGAAGAGTTAAGTCTATTTAGGAACCAATCTGCAAAATAAAACCAATAACTTATTTACAACCAAATAAATCTAAAATATACAGCTAGATAAGCTACAAGTATTTCTTTACAACTGCGCTTTTAACCAGAATGGAGAAGCACATTGCGCGCTATCCGCTATAAATATATTGTCCTGATCCTTTTACTTTTGCTCGTTGCATTTGGTGTATTTCGCTGGTGGCAAGGGCCACAAGTCACAGGTTATACCTTAGAGCCGATGCCGCTGGTGCAATCAGTGGTTGCCACCGGGCAGGTCATCACCGTTTCACGTGCTCAAGTCGGTAGTGAAGTAACCGGCGTGGTACTAGAACGTCGGGTCAAGGAAGGCGATCGGGTCAAACCGGGCGATTTGCTAGTTGTACTTAAATCGGATGAACTGGCAGCCCAAGTTCGTCAGGCAGAAGTCGCATTGAATGAACTGGCAACCAATCGCCGTCCACAAGCCTCAGCAGAATTAGCTTCAGCAAAAGCTCAGCTGGAACAGGCCAGCCGTGAAGCGACGCGTCGTCGCAATGCCGAAGCAGGCATCCTTTCGGCAGAAGAAATTGAACAGGCTGTAGAGGCAGAAAGGGTAGCACGCAATAATTATGAAACTGTGCGTTTAAAAGCAGCTGCACTGGCACCTGGTCAGGTAGAGGAGGCTTCATTGCGTGAGCAGCTTTCTGTAGCACAGGCTCAACTGGCTAAAACTAAAATCCGGGCAACTGTTGCTGGAACGGTGCTGACCCGTGATGTTGAGCCTGGCGATCTGGTTCAGCCAGGACGTACCTTATTTACCATTGCAATGGATGGTAATACCGAAATCCGTGTACCACTGGATGAACGTAATCTGTCACGACTGGCGTTGTCCCAGAAAGCGACTGCAATTGCCGATGCTTACCCGGATAAACCTTTCCCAGCCCGGATTAATTTTATTGCACCGAGTATCGATCCTCAACGCGGCACGGTAGAAGTGCGTCTATCGGTTGATCCGGTACCTGATTTCCTGCGTCAGGATATGACGGTATCGGTTAATGTCGAGACAGGTCGCCGTGATCGTACCTTAGCGATTCCGAATGATGCGCTAGGGAAAGTACAGGGCGATCAGGCCACCGTATTACTGGTACGTGATAGCAAAATCCAGCGACAAAAAGTGAAACTGGGTCTGCGCGGACTTGCCATGTCTGAAGTGATTTCCGGTTTAAAATTGGGTGACCAGGTACTGTCAGATGCAACTTCAACTTTAAAAGATGGCACACGAGTTCGATTTAAGCCCGAAGAAATCAACTATGCCGACCAGAATAATGATGCCAGCAATAAAAATGAATTACCGGTGAAATTCGAGTGAAAAAATTACTAGGGCGTCTCTGGATTGAATGGAAGATCGCAATCAGTTTTTTGCGAGAAGGCCGAATGCAGTCTCTGATGATTACAGTGGGTGTTGCTGTAGGGGTGTCTGTGATTGTTTTTATCTCGGCACTGATACAGGGCTTGCAGTCTAATATCATCGAAAGGACTTTAGGGACACAGGCGCATATCCGTTTACTGTCCCCCGATGAAGTGAACCAAGTTATACCCGCACCCGCAGGCACTGTGCAGCTGGTTCTAGAAGATAAACGGGCCCAAAGACTACGCTCTATCAATAATTGGCAAGAGGTCGTGACGACCTTGGATCAGGTGCCTTTATTGACAGCTGTTTCTCCAGTAGTTTCTGGACCTGCATTCGCACAGCGTGGTGAAGCTCAGGAATCGGTTGCGCTGGTGGGCATGGATCCAGAACGTTATCAGAAAATAATTCCACTCAAAGAATCTATGATCAGTGGGCAGTTACGTGTCGGTGCAGATGATGTAATGATTGGCAGTCAGCTGGCTAAAGATCTGGGTGTACAGGTGGGTAGCAAATTACGATTAGACACCGGTCAGGACAACAGTACTGTCGTAAATATTGCCGGGATTTTTGAACTTGGAGTACGTGAGCTGGATTCGCGCTATGTCTATATGGATTTAAAACAGGCACAGTCTTTACTCAGCCTGCCAGGCGGGATCACTGTAATCGACCTGACGGTAAAAGATATTTTTGAAGCAGAAAATATTGCAACGCAGGTCGGGCGTTTGACTTCCTTACAGGCAGAAAGCTGGATTAAAACCAATGGACAGTTAATGAATGCCATCTCAGCACAAAGTCTTTCCACCAATATGATTATTATTTTTGTGGCCATCTCCGTCGCTTTTGGTATTGCCAGCGTCTTGTCAGTCAGTGTCGTACAACGGACTCGTGAAATTGGCATCTTAAGGGCAACAGGGGCCACACAAAGACAAATCCTGCGCGTTTTCCTGTTTCAAGGCGCAATTTTTGGCTTGTTGGGGTCTATTATCGGCAGTGCAGTCAGTTATTTGCTGGTCTGGATCTTTAATGAATTTGGCCCAGGCCTGTTCTATATCCCAATTTCAATCAATCTGCTATTGCTGGCTTTATTGCTGGCCACATTGACTGGTGTAGTGGCAGCGGCTATACCATCCCGTCGTGCTGCGGCACTTGATCCTGTGGAGGCGATTCGTCATGTCTGATTCATCGAATGAGGTTCTGCGGCTGGAAGCTCTACGTAAATCCTATAATATTGGTCAGCCTAATGAAGTCGAAGTTCTGCATGGCATTGATTTGTGTATTGAACGTAATGACTTTGCAGCACTAATTGGTCCTTCAGGCTCGGGGAAAAGTACTTTATTGAATATTCTGGGTCTATTGGACCAGCCAACTAGCGGTGAACTATATCTGCTTGGTCAACCCACCAGCCGTATGGATGACGCTGCACGTACCGCATTACGCGGCAGCAGTATTGGATTTGTATTTCAGTTTCATCATCTGATTCAAGCTTTTAATGCATTAGACAATGTCCTAATGCCGTTAATGATGGCACATGGTAAACCGGATCAAAAAGCTCTAGACCGCGCTCATGAACTTCTGGCTGCAGTCGGGCTGGAAAAGTATGCACATCGAAAACCGAATGAGCTTTCCGGCGGGCAACAACAGCGTGTTGCAATTGCTCGGGCACTGATTACAGAACCCGCCTTGTTACTGGCCGATGAACCGACCGGGAACCTGGATACCCAGACCGCGTCTGAAGTTTTTGAACTGTTTCGTAAAGTAAATAAGGAACAGGGCTGTGCCATTTTGCTGGTGACTCATGATCCGCGCTTGTCTGTTAGTTGTGATCGCACCATCAAGTTAGTTGACGGCCTGATTCAAAGTGATACCAGAACAGCTCCAGCAGATATTCCTGAAAATACTTAATTTTTAAATATTTTAAGAATTTGTATTCTCCAATTATGGATAAATAAAGATTTTTCTTATCACTTAAGCCTTGCAATAAAGCTGATACAAGGTTTGCATCAGGGTAAGTACTTTGGGGTCGGAAAGCTGATAGAAAATCTGCTTTCCTTCACGACGCGTGCTGACCATTTCAGCTTTTCGCAGTACCGTAAGTTGTTGTGAGAGAGTGGGTTGGTGAATATCTGTTTGTAGCTCAATCTGTTGCACATTCATTTCACTATCGACCAGTACACATAGAATTTTCAGTCGGTCAGAATTCGACAACACTTTTAAGCGTTCGCTTACCACATGAGCCTGAGAAAAATCAATACGTGTCTGAGTTTCATCTGCTGTCATATAAAAACCTGTATTTGTATTA
>NZ_DFDO01000128.1:0-2705 GCF_002367915.1 Acinetobacter sp. UBA3025 | reverse complement strand
CCACCACCAGTACCACCACCAATTACTGCAATAGTATGAATACCAGGGCCCTGATTATCTTTACTAAACCAATCATTGCCAAATTTACTTGGTTCACATTGCCCGTAAGGTAAGCAAAAACGAGTTACAAAACTTTCTCCTTTCACACCTGCCCCACAGTCGCCCGAAATACCTGGCTTAGATCCATCAAAAGTAGAAACATGCAACACCGACTTCATCGCCACTGGCGTACCATATACTTTTTCACTTTGTACTTTAAAAGATTGGAATGGATAATACCAACCGTTGCTACTCGTATATGGTGCTTTTAAATCCGAATCATTTTTACGGTCACTTTCAGTAATTAAACCCAAGTCATTTTTACGTATATTTCGTGTGGTATAACTATATCCTGTCTTATATAGATCTCGATTAGCAACATCTTTATCATAAATATTAAATATTGCGTCTTCGCTATAGCCTGAGCCATTGGTATATTCAGCTAAAGGTGAGCTTCTATTACCACTACCTATGGATACCACTGCAAAAGTATCCCCAGTCTTTGACTTATATAAGGAAAAAGCAGGCATATCATAAAAACGTGTTTTCTTCCCACCTGTGACTGTTAAATCCAACAGACGCACAGGACTCTTTGCAAAAGCACCTAAAGTCTTCGTTTTATTGTCCAAATCAATACGGAATACCTGCCCACCCAGATCACCAAAATATAAATGATCAGTTAAACCATCACTGTCACGGTCGACCGTTCTAATTTCACTGACTACACTATATTTTAAATCATCATGATGTGTTCTTATCACGCCCGAATCTGTTGAAGCACTGCTACTGGATCCTGCATTAGCACTCGCCCACCACAAGAGTTCTCCATCGTCAGCATCAAACATATAAACACCAGCACCGCGTTTATTGTTCTGCACATATTCATCATTTTCATAACCAGTATAGATGCCTTTCAGACCAGCGGCATCTTTAGCATTACCATCCACTCCGCCAGCATCATAGCCGCCACCAACGAACATCACTTGTGTTCGTTTTCCTTTCCAATTTACCCACGCCAAACGTGGTTTAGACCAACTTTGCCCCATATAGCTTAAAGGCCCTGAGGTTGCAGCATCAGGATTAATATGAAACTTGAGTTTAGGATTATTCATATCTTGCAAATCGAGTGCATAATAGCTACGCCCACCCATGCGTAAGCCGCCATATACATTCAATTTACCTTCTTGGCTATATGCACCTTTTCCTACAACCAATTTACCTGTTGAATTGACAGCATATTCAGTATAAGCCGTCCAAGGACCATCAACCCCATAATAGAGCTTGCTCAAACCACCATTAGATAACTCTGGTATTGAAAAAGCTTCTTTTTGACTCTCAAGCATTTCATTTGGTACAAAAGCAAATTTTTCATCACCTGTTTTGGCATCTACAACATGTAATAAACCTTGCGTTGTACCAAATAAGACAAAGTCTTTACGTTGGGTTGTATCAAGCTTGTTATCTATAAACTTAATTTCACCCTCTGTTGTTAATAAAACAGGAGATGAATGCATTACAGCACCTAACTGTCGAAGCTCTTCCACGGCGCCCAAATTACTTATCGTGCTTGGATTATTGAGTTGACTTTCAGACAGCTTATATCCTAAGAGAGACATTAAATACCCTCTATATGGATCATCTTTTGTGCCTGCCTGAGTTAAATAATCTAAATTGACACGTTGTAGATTCGTACCGCTTTCAAACGCAGAAGTTGTTGTATTAAAAGTACGGTTTGTGAGTAGTTTACGAGAAGCTATATCTGGTGCTGTCGTATTGCTACGTAATTTAAGTTGTTCAAGCACCCCCCCTGAGGAGGTTGCATCAGAAGTCCAATAATCACTTACATCTTTTTTAATCGCTCCACGATCATCAAAAATACTTGCTCCACTTTTACCCACCAATTTCCCTGAGCTATGTACCAAGTATTTTTTCAAATTCCCCAACCATAATTGAGTTGGTTTTTCTGGTGTAGGTTGAAATTGTGGGAAATAAGCATTGTTTTGCAATACGGACGGATTCAGCGCATCCGCAGGAATTGTAGGTGAACCTGTGGTAACCGAAGGGATTTCTGTACTTAAGCTGCTAATAAAATCATTTACGCTATTTACGACATCTTGTGACTCATTACCTGAATACCAACCGCCTTCTCCAATAATTCCCCAACGTGCAGCATTCTTAATATCATTTGCCAAACTATTCCCTGACAAATTCGCATTATTAACGTTTTGTAAATTTTGATCTTGAGATAAACTTTTATCGTAAGAACTTACTGAGTTGAATGCCGACCCAAAACCAACAACAGCTGTTTTAATGGTCAACGAACTCGGGTTAGACGTAGCGTCTAATAAAGATTGTGAGAACTTGCCAATACAGCTCCATGCCCCATCAGTTCCATAAGTTGGGTTGTTAACTTCTGATAATAAGCTCCCATCACAATTAAAATTTGTATTATCAAGTGCACGCCCCATTAAACTACTCGCAATACTCACTGAACTTTGGTTGGGTTCACCATCAGTTAATACATATATACCTTGACCACTACACTGCCTCATCTCTTCAGTCTGTCTCAAGGAGTTAGGTTGAAGATAATTACTTCCATTGTTAGTCAAAGGATCTGATGATGAAAAACCGCTATAAGCTGAATCTGCAATTTTTTCTTTATAAAG
>NZ_DFDO01000190.1:0-3550 GCF_002367915.1 Acinetobacter sp. UBA3025 | reverse complement strand
TTAAGCTTGAACAAATTTATAATGCGGTTGTTATTTTCATTGTGGCATTAATTTTATGTCTGGCTACATTTGCCATTTATCGTCCACTGACGACTTCCCAATTTAATTTACTTCAGCAACTTGCAGAACAGCAGAGCTTACCCCAAACCCAGGATATGGCTCAAACTTTGCTGCAACAGCAACGCATCCATCGCGGTCAATATCTTAAATTGATGCAGGCGTATCAGCAGGAATCTCTACGGGCTCGTCAGCTTCCACCGGTTTCTGTGGATATGCCTTAGGTATTGGAATCGTATTCGGCAGTGGTGTAGAAGGATCTAACAGGTTCTGTTCCAATCGTAGTTTTAATGCTTCTTTATCTAGTTCTTGGCTTACCACGACCAGTGTCAAGCGTTCTGGATGCAGATGTTTGCGTACGGCATTTTGCACATCTGCAGCGGTAATTTTGGCTAGACGTTCTGGATAGCGTGACAGATAGTCGGCTTGCTCTGCATAAAAGCCCATTGTGCCTAACTGGGCATTGATCGTGGCATTGCTGCTGTAATTATTCGGAAATGCTCTTAACATCCCGGCCTTGGTTTCTTCTAGGCGTTTGCTATCAATCGGCTGATTTACAAAGTTGATAAAAGCCTGATGGGCGACCTGAATGCTATCCTGTAACTGATCTTGTCTAGTGGAATAACGGAAGCTAAATATACCGGGTGCCTGACTAAAGCTAAAAGTACTATAGGCACCATAGGTATAGCCGCGTTTTACTCTTAATTCCTGCATTAATACTGCATTAAATCCGCTACCACCAAACATGCGATTGGCTACTTCCAGAGCAAGCCGATCTTTAGTAAAACGGTTTGGTCCTAAGTGGCCGAAGGTCACATGCGCTTGAGACGAGTTATAAGGCAAATGCACAATATCAAAACCCGATTTTTCTTCAGGTTCAGCTAATGCAACAGCTTTCTGTCCTTGAGGCAAATTGCCTGCAATTCGTTCAGAAAGTTCCAGTGCCTGTTTAGGACTGAGTTTGCCGGTAATGGCAATATTCATGTTTTGTGCCACCAGAAACTGGTCGCGGAATTTTTTCAGTAAATCTGCTGTGATTTTTTTGGTACTGCCAATGGTGCCGGTAATGGGTTCGGCATAAGGATGCTGACCATACAATGCCCGATAAAACCGGATATCTATCAGTTTGCTTGGATTTTCCTGAAGCTGTTTTTGTCCTACTTGAGTATTGCTGAGTGCTAATTGAATACTGGAAGGCTTGAATGTAGCATTTTTGAGAACTTCCATCATCATGCCCAAAGCAGGTTCCATTTTCTTGGGATCTGATAAAGTTCGCAGGCGAACGACAAACATATCGCGATAAGCCTGTACGCTAAATTGTGCGCCTGTGGCATCAAAGACTGAAGCTACCTGTGCGGCCGTATATTTATCTGTTCCTTCGCGCATCAGTTTGGCTGCTGTGCTGGATAAGCCAAATAAACCTTTAGCAATTTCCTGATCTCGTGCTGATCCGGCATTAAAGGTCAGTTGAATATCGACCATAGGTAAATCACGGGTTTCAACAAATAAAGTGCGAACTTTGTAGTGATTATTCAGGTCATGAATAAAAGGTGCTTGAAATGCCTTCTTTTGATTAATGTTTTTTAAACTTTGCAGGAGAGGGATCGCTTGTAACTGACTGGGATTATCATTCAGATCAGGTTGGGTATCTAAATAATTTTCTGCCCAAAGGCTTGAACTGAGGCTTAAGCTGGTTAAAAGGATAAGAGAGCGAACTTTAGACATTGTAATAACCATTATTGAGCTTTCTGTTCAGGCAAAAGGTAGAGCGTACTTAAATTTTCACGGACAAAATAGGCATTAGCAACCCGCTGAATGTCCTCTGCACGGACACTGTCATAATGCTGAGGCAGTTCATCCATCAGGCGGTAACTCAATCCGTTTACTTCAAGGTTTCCAATCATTTTGGCCTGTCCGCTCAGACTGTCCTGACTATAAATCAGATTTGAAATAAAGCGTGTGCTGATCCGTGCCAGTTCATACTCAGAAATAGCTTCAGTTTTTAATAAATCAATTTCTTTCTGGATGGCCGTTTGTGCTTCTGCCAGGTTAACGCCTGGAGCCGGAAGTGCGGAAATACCAAACAGGCTATCTCCACGGTTATAAGGATCATAGGATACACTCACAGAAGTAAGCACTTTGCGGTCGCGAACCAGACGATCCTGCAACCGAGAAGAAATCCCACTATCCAGCAGGCTGCGAATAATGGTTAGAGCATAGGCATCTTGAGGATTCTTGGCGGTAGCTAGAGATTTCACATTCCAGGTCATATACAGATTAGGCACCTGGACATTGCTCTCAATTTCCATATGACGATAGCCTAAGCGCTCAAACTCGAGTACGTCATTACGTGATGGTGTAGGACGCGCCGGAATATCGCCAAAATATTTCTGTACCTGAACGAGAGCTTCTTGAACGTCAACATCTCCGACAATCACCAGAATGGCATTATTCGGGCTATACCAGTCTCGATACCATTTTTTGACATCACTCAGCTGAATATTATTGAGCGTTTTCATGTGACCAATCACGGGCTGACGATAGTGACTGGTGGGGTAACTGATCCATCTAAATCGTTCAAATGCCTGGGCACGCGGATTATCATCAGTACGCTGACGCCGTTCTTCCATCACAACTTTAATTTCCGGATCAAAATCTTGCTGGCGTAACAACAGGTTGTTCATACGGTCAGATTCAAGTTCTAGCGCCATCGGAAAATAGGCTTTGGGATAGAGCTGATAATAGTTCGTGTAATTGGTAAAGGTTGCGGCATTAATACTGCCCCCATAAATCCGGCTCAGGCGGGTAAATTCATCATTGGGAACCTTGCTTGTGCCTTTAAACATCATATGTTCCAAAGCATGAGAGACACCGAGAATATTGCCGGACTCATCACTACTGCCGACTTTATACCAGATCTGTGTCATCACCATCGGAGAGCGATGATCTTCCCGGATAATGACTTTTAAGCCATTACCTAAATAGGTTTCGATGGTGGTGCGGGATAATTCACTCTGGGTTGCGGCATGTACGGGGCTAAAACCAAAACTCAGGATGAGTACTGCGACTGGAGAAATCCGCTGTTTGATGATTCTGGATAAGGAGGAGATAGCAAAAAAAGATATGGACACAAAGTCTTCCAATGAATAGATATTTGTATTTAGGATTATTTTTCAGAAATCTTGTATTGAAAGCAACCAAACACTGTTATTTTTTGGTTGTTTATTCATGGATTGGATTTCCCGCTCAAAACACTGCAAGTTATGCTAGAATTCAATTTTTTAACGCAATGCTTTTCAAGGATTCGGCATGCAACAGCAATCTAATGGGCAAAACAAATTTTTGATTGATGCTGATATCGGAGATGATGATGTCACATTACCGAGTTTACCTGCGGTTAATGTGCCGATTGTAGAAACACCAAGCGCAACTGCTGAAGTTTCTGCACCTGTGGCGACGGAAGCTCAGGAAGAAGAACCTGCTACAAAAGGCG
>NZ_DFDO01000163.1:0-4428 GCF_002367915.1 Acinetobacter sp. UBA3025 | reverse complement strand
AAGGTCTGAGCCATTATATTGCCGACTTTGATGCTATCCGGGAAATGTGGTTTGAAAAAGGGTTCCTGACGGCCTGGAATTATGCTTTAAATCTGTTTCAGGTCTGGACCAATATGGTTGCAAGCCAGAGCCTGGACAATGAACGGGTAGTGGTGAATTTACGTCACCTGACCGAGATCCTGTGCCAGCAAAGTGAATATTATCAGGGTGCTCAAAAGCTGTATCACTGGTATTTGCGTCAGTTGCAATCACCTTCAGGCAAGGATAACGAAAAAGAGCGAAAACTCTCTGGCGATCATGGGGTACAGCTCTTAACCATCCATGCTTCCAAAGGTCTGGAATTTAAAGTGGTGTTCCTGTTAGGTGCCGATGCACCTTTTGATGTGAATAAAGGAAATCTGAACTTTTCCCTGTCAGCCGCGGAAAATGTACTGGAACAATCCCGGGTGATTGCAGTTAATCATAAGGACTTGCATGAGCAGGCGATTTTGCAAAATGCGGCCCGTAATGCCGCAGAAAATCACCGGCTTTGGTATGTGGCACTGACCCGGGCCAGTCACCGGGTTTATGCCATGCTGCAAGATCAGAGCGGACAGGCGGATTCAGGCCTGGCATTCTGGCGTGGACAAGGTGAGGCGGCCTTTCAGCATGCCCTAAGTCTGCTGGAACAATCTCTGGCTTCTGAGCCGTCTAGAATTGTGGCACAACAGACAGAAGCACCGTTACAGATGCAGGCTCATCCTTTACCAGAGCGACAGTTCTATCCGCGGACCAAAACCAGTTTTACTGCACTGTCACAGCATCTCCCGCATCAGGCAATATTGCAGGATGATCTGGTCATCGCTTCTGAACGTCCGGACAGTGCCGCAGATGAAATGAATCTACTGGAACTGGAACAGCAGATAGCCAGTCAGCCACTGGACTGGATCAGGCTGAATTTTCCAAAAGGCACGGTAGCCGGAACCTTCCTGCACAGTATTTTTGAGCATATCGATTTTCAGGATCGCAGTTACTGGAATCTGGAAATCCGTCGTCGTTTTAAAAATACGGCGCCACAAATCTGGCAGGAACTGAAAGAGAAATTTCATCAGGCCTTTCATATTCGTCCATTGTTACAGCAGGCATTTACCCCGGGCTATCAGACGGCCTGTGTGAATTTACAGACCCTGTTTAGTCAGGTGGCCCGTCAAGGTCAAATGCAGCCGGAGAAATTGCAGCAGAGTATGCAAAAAGTACTCTCCAGCCTGAATTATAAAATCCTGACCGGAATTCGCCTGCATGATCAGAGTGAAGCTTATCGTCAGGAATGGCAGCAGTTTTTCCGTTCCGCTCAAACATTCGATCACTCTGAATGGTTGAACTTCTTAGGGCAGTTTCAACGCTATGTTACAGAACTGGATGATGAACCTTTTATCCTGTTTTTCGAACAGGAAATAGCGCAGATGACGCCTGCTGAGACAGCAGCGCAACTGGATGTAGAAGCCGTTTTTCAGCAGGCATTCGATCATTTCATTGATGAGATGATTGAAGATCTTCTGCTCAATCGGGTTCATGACTGGCTCAAAGAAATTCTGGCTGCACCCCTACAGGAAGACTTCAGCCTGGAGCAGTTGCAGCAAGGTACTTATTTGTCTGAATTCCCGTTTTACCTGTCTTTAACCGATGTGCCGTTACAGATTCGTCAGATCCAGCAACTGTTTGCCGAGCATGATATTCTCATGCCTGATTTTAATGAGGCAAAATCAGCACGCTATCTGACCGGTTCTATCGATTTGGTTTATTTTGATGGCCAGCGCTATCATATTGCCGATTATAAAAGCAATTTTCTCGGGCCGGATCAGCAGCATTACACGGCCGAGGCCATCCAGCAGAATATGACCCACTCCAGTTACTGGCTGCAAGCGGCCTTATATCTGGTGGCATTGCATCGTTATCTAAGCGTGAACATGCAGGGATATGACATGCAGCAGCATCTGGGTGGGGCGACTTATCTGTATTTGCGCGGTATGAATGGTCAGGCTGAACAAGGCGCTTATCACTGGCAGCCTGGTCTGGAATTTATTCTGAAACTGGATGAAATTCTGGGCTATTTTGAGCAGAAAAAATCAGCATAATTTTGATGATTTATAAAATTTTAAGAGTTTAAACAGAAGATTATCCTGTGGATAACTTTGAGGATAACTGTGTGGAAAATGAGCAAATTCACGTGTCTCAGCAATCAGCCCATTTAATGGCCTGGATTGACTATCTATGTCAGCCACCGTTCAGTTCGGCGACCTTTGATGCTGCCGCAAAATTGCTGATTCAGCAGCTCCTTGAAGCGATGCAGGAGGGCAATAGTTGTATTCCGGCCAGTGCCGAGCAAACCGCTCTATTGCATCATCTGGTGCTGGATCGTAGCCAGCAGGCTCAAGGCATTGCACCTTTTATTTTTGAAAACCGGCAGCTGTATTTATACCGCTACTGGCAGCTGGAACAAGCGGTCGCCACCCAGATCGCCCGGATCAAGTCACAAGCCATCACACCAGTAAATTTAAGTGAGCGTGATCGTAACCTCCTGACAGATCCACAGCAAAAGCAAGCGCTGGAAATGGTCGCCAAGCAGGGACTGAATATTATTACCGGTGGGCCAGGAACTGGTAAAACCTACACCTTGGCACATATGATTGCTGTACTACATGAAGCCTTGCCTAATATCCGGATTGCGATGGCCGCTCCGACGGGTAAAGCTGCGCAGCGAATGCAAGAAGCCTTGCAGAAAGCTTTACATAGTGAAAAGTTACAAGCTTTTGAACTGGAGGCTTTAAAGCAGGTTCAACCCGTTACTTTGCACCGCTTACTGGGCTTGGGCCGGTTGGGACGCCCACGGTTTCATGCCAAGCAGCCTTTGCCATATGATGTGATCGTGGTTGATGAAGCATCCATGCTGGACTTAAGCCTGTCACAGATGCTCCTTGCTGCAGTGCCAGATTCAGCCCGCTTAATTCTATTAGGCGATGCAGACCAGCTGGCCTCGGTGGATGTCGGCACTGTACTGGCAGATTTACAGCAGACTTCTGTTCTGGCAGATAATCGGGTCAATTTAATCACGACACGCCGTTTTGCTTCAGGCGCCCGGATTGGTGCGATGGCGCACTTTATCCAGCAGGAACATGTTCCAGCATCGGTTTTAAACCAGTTTGAACAGCAAGTGGTTGCTGCGAGTGAGCTGCAAGCAATTGCACTGGATCAGGTAGAGATTGACCAGTTGCAACTGCAATATCTGCCAGAAATAAACCCAACTACAGGTCTACAGTTAGACCCATATTATGATCAACTGATGTATGGCTATCAGGCCTATGCGGACGCGATCAAGCAGGCTCAAGATCAGGCTGGTTTCGAGCAATATATGCAGCAGGCAATTCAGTACTTTGATCATTACCGGATTCTTACAGCAATCCGGCATGGTGATCTGGGTTTGAATAAAATCAATCAGCAGATTGAACAGCGTTTTCTGGCCAGTGTAGGCAAGTTAAAACAGGGCGACTGGTATACCGGCCGACCAGTGATGATGACTTATAATGATTATCAGCTGGGTCTGTCCAATGGTGATATTGGAATCTGTTTCTGGAGAGAACAACAAGGACAGTCACAATTTGAAGTGTATTTCCCGAATCTGGAAAAATGGGTACTGGCGACACGCTTGCCGAAAAGTATCGAAACGGCATTTGCTTTGACGATTCATAAATCGCAAGGTTCAGAATTTACTCATACGGCTGTAGTACTCGATCAACAGGCCAAAAATTTGCTGAGTAAGGAACTGATTTATACAGCAATTACCCGGGCCAAAAAAGTTGTGAGCTTACTGGTAGATCGCGACGCATTTACACAAGCGCTATGTGTCAGAACCACACGAAAGAGTGGTTTAAGCAGAAAAATACTTGAACAATGCAACAATTTATTGGCAAAAAATAAATAACTTTTGTAGGTAAATGCTTACATGGATTCAGGAAATTGGCGCATGGAGCTTTTACTCGGTTTTTGAGAAGATTGGTCACACAAAAGAACTCAACACGGAAAGTTGGGTATAAATCGCATAATAAGAACAAGAATGTCACCAGACAGCGAACTTACAGTGAAGTAAGTGAAAGAGGAAACTTACAGCCGCTAAGCCTTGTAGTTTTGGGAGAGACTACAAGGCTTTTTTATATCTGCTGTTAATGGAATTTTGCCGTAATCTTATAGTTCAATTAAGTTGGCAGAATAAGTAAATTTAAGTAAATAGCGTAATTAAAAGATATATAAGTGTAATATTTTGCAAATTTCGATGACAATTTTGTACGTAATGGCTTACAGCGAGTGAAGATAAATGCCTCTATGAGCATTTCGACAATATGGCAAAATCTACCACACAAGGAAGTTATTTTTAGTCAGGAAGATTTGAAAATA
>NZ_DFDO01000237.1:0-9503 GCF_002367915.1 Acinetobacter sp. UBA3025 | reverse complement strand
AGCTGGATCAGTCCATCTCTAGTTGAGGATTGAAAACCACCTCCCACAGATGTCCATCTGGATCCTGAAAATAGCCTGCATAGCCGCCATAAAATGTGGCCTGTGCAGCTTTCACAATCTTGGCTCCAGCTTTTTCAGCCTGAGTCATGACCTGATCGACATCTAATGGGCTATACACATTGTGTCCCAAGGTCATTTGCGTGGGACACATCAGACTCGGTTCGAGTCCGGTATCATGCTGGATGCTGCTTTGCGGCCATAAAGCCAGTTTTAATCCAGCCTGTAGTTCAATAAATGCGACTGCGCCATATTCAAATTCTTTGCCAACAATGCCTTTACTGGGAAAGCCCAGCCCATCACAATAAAAGCGTAGTGCAGCCTCCAGGTCGCGAACACCGAGTGTAATCACTGAAATCCGTGCTTGCATGAGCTCATCCTTATGGTCATGTCTATAGCTTTATCTTAGGTCAAATAAAAAGCAGGGAAATGATCCCTGCTGTTAGAAATTGTAATAACAGGCAAGCTTAAGCGACTTTGAGAGTAGCGCGTTTGGCTGCCTGTGAATGGCTGAGATAATGCAGCGCATCATCGGTACTGCCTTCATGCACCGGATCATACCAAGGCATTAAATAACCGAGCTGTTGGGATACTAACCACAGCGGGTTAGGCAGAAGGCGGTTATCTGACTGGGAAATACGCAACCATTCTTTTCTTTCCAGATCCAGGGTTTATATACGGCTGGCTGATACTGCTTGAAACGTGAATCCTGCGATAACAGATGTGCAGCACCATCCACCCAAAGGCCAATTACACCAATAATGACCACCACACTTAGATAATAACGGGCAATATAGCCGCCACCTAGGTGACGATATAAATCAAAAGCCACACTACGATGTTCAATTTCTTCAGCACCATGCCATTTCACCAGATCCAGCATATTCGGATCAGCACCCAGACGTTCCCATTCAGTATTGTAGAGTGCGTATTTACCCAGGACACAGGTCATGTGTTCTATCGTCGCAATGATACCGAGACGGAACAGATCCCATTGGTGTTCTAAGATTTTAGGAATTTTGAGACCGAATGGATGATCGGCTAGGAGCTTGTTAAATAGGAAATGCATGATGTCCAGATTGCGCTGGATATCAATCTGACGTTCAGATAAATATTCTTTATTGGCCGAATTATGCGCTTGGGCATGCATGGCTTCCTGACGGATAAATGCCTGCACATCATGCTTTAATTTTTCGTCAGTGATCTGGGGGAGGACTTTGTTATATAAACAGCAGAACCAGAGTTCACCCGCGGGCAGAATATTGTTAATTTCATTGACGAAGTAACTGGCAAAGGGCTGATCAGGAATCCAGTCGACTGGAGTGTCTTGCCATTCAAAGCTGACTTTGCGAGGCTGGATAAAATAGGAAATGGAAGAGCCAATTCTTGTTGTTTTGAAGCGCGAAAGTAAAGACATGGTGTGAATCCATCACTGCTTGATCAAGACAGTATGAAAAAAATATCCCGAATTGCAGCAGGCAATACGGGACATTCTTTTATCCGATGAAACACATTCGGCTTATTTTTGTGGATCCTGTTCGACAATCTTTGTTGGATCAGCTTCCACAGGCGCGTCCAGATCATTCAGTTCACTGGCACTGACTTCATGAGCGCTGTTGGTCTCATCTTCATCTTCTAATAATTCAGTTGGTTCATCAGCTTCGTTTAAATCATGCATTGAAGCTTCAGGAATGCTGTCCAGATCAAATTCAGGTGCTTGATTCAAAGTGAAGTTCAAACGGCCGCCCATCACACTGGCCAATTCTTCCAAACCTTGCTTGTTTAGAGAAGAGAATAGTTGAATCGAGAAATCCAGCTTCATCTTTTTCAGTTTGGCTTTCACTTCTTGTAGCGCTTTCGAAGCGGGGCCACGGTTCAGCTTGTCGGCTTTGGTCAGCAGGACATGTACGAATAATTTACGTGAATACGCCCATTCCAGCATCATCACATCAAAGTGTTGTAGCGGGTGACGGATATCCATCAGCAACACCAGACCTTGCAGGCTCTTGCGGTGAATCAGATAGTTTTCCAGTTCTTTCTGCCAGACAATTTTCATGGCTTCTGGGACAGCTGCGTAGCCATAACCCGGCAAATCGACCAGACGCTGATCCGGATTGCCAAGGCTAAAGAAGTTGATCATCTGGGTACGGCCTGGTTTTTTGGACGCACGGGCCAACTGTTTCTGATTGGTCAGGGCATTGATGGCACTCGATTTACCTGCATTAGAGCGGCCAGCAAAAGCCACTTCATAACCGGTATCTTCTACACACAAGCTCAGCTTGGGTGCACTCATCAGGAACTCAGCTTTGCGTAACCAGTTGAGGGCTTGTACCGAATATTCAGTAATGGCTGGATCGACCTTTTTTTCATAGCTGATCTTTTGCTTTGGGGCATTTGATGCCTTACTGTTTTTCGACTTTCCTCTGCTGTGATGCATGACTCAACTTCAATGACTAATTATACAAGAAGCTATTATAAAGGAAGTCGGGCGGGCAAGCGAACTTTAGAATTGTTCAATAGAATAAGGGTATTAGAGATTGATCAGACTAATCGGTGACTGGATGCTAAAATATTCCTTAGTCGGTTCAACGACATCACCCAGAATATGTTGATCCAGACTGGTATAGAACTGCTCCACAGCCTGATCCAGAATGCCTTTTAATCCGCAATTGGTACGTAATATACAAGGTGGATCATTACATTCTACAATCTGGTTATCACGTTGTAGAATACGCACAATCTGTCCTAGCTGAACTTTCAGGGCAGCCGGATTGAGACGGATTCCACCCCCTTTACCGCGAGAGGTAATGAGCCAGTCCTGTTTCGCCATAAAGTAGACGATTTTCATGGCATGGTTCTGCGAAATCTGTAAGCGCTCCGCCAGCTCGGCAATCGTATAAGGCAGATCACGAGGTTGTGCAACATACATCAGTATGCGCAGCGCATAGTCAGTAAATTTATTCAGTTGCATGATAATACTGATGTTTTTGACGAAAAAAATTAGGGTTAGTCTAGCATACCAGACTAACCCTCTGTTTTTATTTTAAGCTGAAGAAGCAGTTAGTGGCGTACACCACCTGTGCCAAAGGCTTCGCTATGAATGTTCTCAGCAGGGATTCCGCGAGCGACAAGCGCTTTTTGCTGTTCAGCCATAAATGGCATTGGGCCACAGAGATAGTAGTCTGCATTGGCTGGTAATAATGCGCTATCTACAGTGCTTAAGTCCAGTCGACCGGCAACATCATAATCCTCGCCCAGTTTATCGCTTGGGTGCGGGAATTCATAAGCAGTCATTGTGCTTAAACGTGGGTATTTGGCTTTCAGGTCATGAATATGCTGTTTCATTGCATGTACCTGTTTGCTACGGCAGGCATGAATGAAAGTCACAGGTTGTGGCATGTCCAGAGTCACCAGCTGGTTTAGCATGGCCACCATTGGAGTCAGGCCTACACCGCCACTGATAAACACATTACGTTTGTTCGGATCGATCAGGTAGAAGTTACCTGTTGGTGCAGAGACTTCAATTTCTGAACCTTCTGGAAGGCTATGTAAAGTATTCGATACCCAGCCTGGAACCATGTCGCCTTTCTGATCTTCACGTTTCACGGAAATACGCAGGTAATCCGCTTGTGGGCAAGTTGACAGGGTGTATTGGCGTGGCTGTCTCAGGTTCAGCTCAGGTACAAATACACGTACTGAAATGTATTGGCCGGCTTCATATTTTGGTAATGGACCGCCGTCGACTGGAGCCAGGTAGAAAGAAGTGATTTCGTCACTTTCCACGACTTTCTTGGCAATCTTGAAGTTGCGCCAGCCTAACCAGCTGCCTTTAGTCTGTTCATGCTGATCATAGATCGCTTTTTCAGTGGCAATGAACAGATCCGCCAGTTGACCGTACGCTGCAGCCCAAGCATCAATCAGTGGATCATCCATCGAAATGTTCAGCACTTCACTGATCGAATGTAAAAGGTTTTCCCCAACAATACCGTAGTCCGGTGCCTTAATGTTTAAGCTCACGTGCTTGTGTGCGATCAGCTCAACCACGGGTAACAGCACAGATGGATCTTCGATATTTTCAGCATAAGCCAGAACCGCACCTGCCAAGGCTTGTGCTTGAGCTCCACTGCGTTGATGTCCCATGTTAAAGGTTTCTTTCAAATCAGGATTATTGCCTAGCATGCGGTTATAGAAATAACCGGTCAGGGCAACCCCATTTTCACGAAGTACAGGAACAGTGGCTTTTACAAGGTCAATTTGCTGTGGAGTCATAGCTGATCTCTCATGGCTGTTATTTATAAGATGTATTTAAAATACATCTTATAAAGTGCTTTTACAATATAGTAAAAGCATAAAACCATAAAAAAATTATGGGATATAAAAATATCCCATAAAAATGATGTTTTCGATCGGAGAAAGGAAGGTTATTTGCGCCCGAAGAGGGAACCTAATAGACCACGCACAATTTTCTGTCCGGTACTACCACCCAGACTACGTGCTGCACTTTTGGCAAAGGTACCCACAATATCCTGTGTGAGTTTTTCACGTTGCTTGACTGCACGTTCAGCTTCTTTTTGCTGTTCACGTGCCAAACGTTCCTGTTCCTTGGCTTGCTGCTTGGCAAGTTCCGCAGCTTGAGCCTGCTGCTGAAGTTCCAGTACTTTTTGCTGCAGCATCTCATGCGCACTGTCACGGTCAACTTCCTGCTCATAAATACCAGCGACAATGCTTTGCTGCATCAGTGCTTTACGTTCTTCTGGTGTAATCGGGCTAAAAGAAGAATGTGGTGGCATGATCCAGCCACGTTCAACAATCTGTGGAGTCCCTTTTTCATCCAGACAGCTAATCAGCGCTTCACCTACAGCAAGTTCAGTAATCGCTTCCTGTACTTTAAATTCTGGATTGGCACGGAAGGTATCCGCCGCCGTTTTGACTGCCTTCTGATCTTTAGGAGTAAAAGCGCGTAAGGCATGCTGAACCCGGTTGCCGAGTTGTCCTAATACGCTTTCAGGTAAGTCGAATGGATTCTGGGTGACAAAATAAATCCCCACACCTTTGGAGCGGATCAGACGCACCACCTGTTCAATCTTTTCCTGCAGGGCGGGGCTGGCATTATCAAAGAGTAGGTGGGCTTCATCAAAGAAGAACACCAGTTTCGGTTTGTCCAGATCACCCACTTCTGGTAACTGTTCAAATAACTCTGACAGCATCCATAGCAGGAAAGTGGCGTACAACTTCGGTGTATTCATCAGCTTGTCGGCAGCCAGCAAATTGATATTGCCGCGGCCTTGGCTATCCGTTTGCAGGAAATCCATCAGGTCGAGTGCTGGCTCGCCAAAGAATTTATCCCCGCCTTGATCTGCAAGTGCCAATAAATTGCGTTGAATCGCACCGAGGCTGGCGGGGGAGAGATTGCCATATTCCGCTTTAAAGTCTGCAGCATGTTCGCTGACATAGCTGAGCATGGCTTTCAGGTCTTTAAAATCGATCAGTAACAAGCCCTGATCGTCGGCAATTCGGAAGACTGCCGAGAGAACGCCTTCTTGCGTGTCATTCAGGTTCAGGATGCGGGCAAGCAAGAGTGGCCCAATTTCAGAAATCGTAGTACGGACCGGATGGCCTTGTTCACCAAACAGATCCCAGAATACGACCGGCGAAGCTTCAAAAGGAATCGAATCAATATTCAGACTTTTAATACGTTCATCAAACTTAGGATTACTTTCGCCTGGCTTGGCCAGGCTGGAAACATCGCCTTTGGCATCGGCAAGGAACACGGGTACACCAATGCTGGAAAAGCTTTCTGCCAAAACTTTCAAAGTTACCGTTTTGCCAGTTCCGGTCGCGCCGGCAATTAGCCCGTGACGGTTGGCAAGCTGTGAGTGCAGCACAATATCTTGCGTGGTATCACTGGTTTTTTTAGCAATAATAATTGGTGTAACCATAGATTTTGATGTTGTTATTTACTCATTTTTAAGTTTTTTCATGTTTTGTAGTGCGTGCTGAATATCTTCAATCAGATCTTTCGGATGTTCCAGACCAATACAGAAACGAACCAGAAAACCCTCTTTCAAATGTGAATGTTCAAGCACACGCATTTCTTTTAAGTTATATAGCATGACCAGACTCACAGGGCCACCCCAGCTAAAGCCAAGCTT
Organism: Acinetobacter sp. UBA3025; assembly: GCF_002367915.1. Taxonomy (NCBI): domain Bacteria; kingdom Pseudomonadati; phylum Pseudomonadota; class Gammaproteobacteria; order Moraxellales; family Moraxellaceae; genus Acinetobacter; species Acinetobacter sp. UBA3025. The sequence goes on along the minus strand of NZ_DFDO01000237.1, from coordinate 3,294 downwards.
AAACAGTTTTAAGCTGTCACAGAAATTTCGAATATCTTGCAACTTGTAGTTATTGTCAAAAATCACGCTGACCAGTCCGGCACTATGTCCTTGCTTGCAAATTTCTTTCCAGTTTTCATGGCCAGCATTGTCAGTATGAGCCGGATGTAAGACCTGAACAAATTCTGGTTGTTGTTTGAGCCAGTCTAATAAGGTTAAGCAGCTTTGTGATTGATGTTCATATCTGAGTTGCATCGACGCCAGACTACGTTGTACCTGAGCGACATCATCACCTGATACTGAAATACCCTGAATGGCATGCGCACGGAACAACTTGTGGTGCAGTTCTTTATTGCGCGTAACCACTGAACCCATCAGGATATCACCGCCACCACTTGGATATTTAGTCAGGGCATGCACGGTCATATCGACACTTAAGTGTTCATTGCCGAAATCAAAAGCATTAAAGGCAAGACCTGCACCCCAGGTATTATCCAGCGCAGTGAGAATGTTGTTCGCTTGGGCCTTCTTGACCAAGCGACTTAAATCGGGAAATTCTAAAGTCACGGAACCCGCCGCTTCAAGCCAAAGTAGTTTGGCTTTTTCCGAGGGCTGAAAAGTATCCGCATCTATCGCATTATAGACTTTGACCTGAATACAATAGCGGTTTTCCAGATTACGTAAATGTTCCATGTTTGGACCATAGATATTATCTGCAACCCACACTTCATCGCCCTGGCTTAAAAAACAAGAATTCACGAGATTAATCGCGGATAAACCACTCGGTGCCAGCAAACAATATTGACCACCTTCGATCTGGGCAATGCTATCGCCTAAGGTAAATGTCGTCGGTGTACCATGCGTGCCATAGCTATAGTCATAGTCATCAGTCCAGTGGCGATTAAATAGGGCATCAGTATTGTTAAAGATGATGGTGGATGCACGAAACAGGGGAGGTTGAATACTGGAAATATATTGCGGGGCCTTTCGTGGTGCATGAATCAGCGCTGTTTGAGGATTTTTTTTCACGTGAATGCTCTTAAATGTAATCAAATATTGCTTTAGCTTAAGAGAATCTCATTATTGCTGCCAGTTATGTTGTGAAATGTTGAAAAAATTGACATTGCTAAAAAGTTGGCTTCATTTTTGCAAAACCTAAAATCAGAGAGCTACAACAAAAGGTTTAGGCGCATGAAGTCGCAGTTAAAAGTACATTATTTTCAGCATATTGCTGGCGAGGGTTTTGGTAGTTGTATTGATTTTTTAAAGCAGCATCAGGCGCAAATTACTGCGACTGAATTCTTTGCTTTACCCGTCGATCGTCCACTGGATATTGAAGCTTTGCCATCAGTCGATGAAGTTGATTTACTGATCATCATGGGAGGCACCATGAGTGTCAATGATGAGGCAAATTATCCATGGCTCAAGATCGAAAAACGCTGGTTACGCCGTTATCTTTCTCAAGGCAAACCGGCGATTGGCCTATGTTTAGGTGGGCAGCTGATTGCCAATGCCTTGGGTGCGGCCGTCAGCCGTAACCAGGAGCAGGAGTTAGGCTGGACCACGGTACGCAAAGTCGCGCATGTACCCGAGGATTGTTTTATTTTACCTGAACAGTTTGAAATTATGCAGTGGCATAGTGAAACCTTTGAACTACCTAAAGGGGCAATTCATCTGGCAGAAAATGAAGCCTGTCGTAATCAGATGTATCAACTCGGCAAGAATGTCTTGGGGTTCCAGTTTCATCCGGAAATCACCCCGGAAACTTTAAAGCTGTTTTTGGAAAATGAAGAAGAAATTTCACAATTTTCTGGAAAATATGTACAGGACATCCAACAACTGAAAAGAACAACCAAAAATAATTTTATCCAAGGAAATCAAATACTAAATCAAGCTATTCAGTATGTTTTGGAAAAAACGGCCTAGTGGGTAAAAAATAAACAATTGATTTCCCGAATAAATTGAAATACAGCAAGAAAAACTCTAAAAGGGATTTGCTTATGCAATAAACAATGGCTATAATAAGCGACCCTTCGATAGGAAGGGGGTTAACTACGAAGAAAGTAGTTAACTATCGTTACAGTCGTGGCATCGATCACGACCTTAGTGATATTTCACTGCTCTTGACACTTGCCTTAAAATAGTGGGGTGAGATGCGTCAAGAGTGATTCTTTATATATTTGGCTTGGAGTTAACTGGTATGTCTAACCAGAGAATTCGTATCCGTCTTAAGTCTTTTGATCACCGTCTTATTGATCAATCAGCTCAAGAAATCGTAGAAACAGCAAAACGTACTGGCGCACAAGTTTGTGGTCCAATTCCAATGCCTACACGTATTGAACGTTTTAACGTTTTAACATCACCACACGTTAACAAAGATGCGCGTGACCAATACGAGATCCGCACTTACAAACGTTTGATCGACATCGTTCAACCTACAGACAAAACTGTAGATGCATTGATGAAGTTAGATCTTGCAGCTGGTGTTGATGTTCAGATCGCATTGGGTTAAGGCTTTCGGGTTAATTAACGCTCTAAGTTAATTAGGCCGCTTTTTTAGAGGTTTATGCACATGGCTATTGGTTTAGTCGGTCGCAAGTGCGGTATGACACGTATCTTTACAGATGCTGGTGTTTCTGTGCCTGTTACAGTGATTGAGGTTGATCCTAACCGCATCACTCAAATCAAAACGCTTGAAACTGATGGTTATCAAGCGATTCAAATCACTACTGGTGAACGTCGCGAATCTCGCGTAACTAACGCTCAGAAAGGTCACTTCGCGAAAGCTGGTGTTGCTGCTGGTCGTCTGGTTCAAGAATTCCGCGTTTCAGAAGCTGAGCTTGAAGGTCGTGAAGTTGGCGCTACTATCGGTGTAGATCTGTTCACAGTGGGTCAAATTGTTGACGTAACTGGTCAGTCTAAAGGTAAAGGTTTCCAAGGTGGTGTTAAGCGTTGGAACTTCCGTACTCAAGACGCTACTCACGGTAACTCTGTTTCTCACCGTGTTCTAGGTTCTACAGGTCAAAACCAGACTCCTGGTCGCGTGTTCAAAGGCAAAAAAATGGCTGGCCATTTAGGTGCTGAACGCGTAACTGTACAGGGTCTTGAAATTGTATCTATCGACGCAGAACGTTCAGTTCTAGTAGTTAAAGGTGCGATTCCTGGCGCTACTGGTGGCGACGTAACTGTTCGTCCTACGATCAAGGCCTGAGGGGAAATAACGTGAATTTAAATACTGTTTCCGGCTCTGCTGTTGAATTATCAGAAGTTGCGTTCGGTCGTGAATTTAATGAAGCTCTTGTACACCAAGTTGTT
>NZ_DFDO01000209.1:0-2504 GCF_002367915.1 Acinetobacter sp. UBA3025 | reverse complement strand
GGATAGATTAATTAATCGTTAATAATGGCAAAGGTGAGGAATAAAAATGCTTAAACTTAAAAAAGTCATACATTTTCTGTTTTCTCATGACGAGCCTACGGGTACAGAAGTGGAAAATTCTATTTCTGAAGCAGATACCTATTATCTGGAAGCTGTACAGTTTGAAAAGCTTTGCCATGTTTTAAAGCAACGCCAAGCTGAACATTTTCAAATTGCGCAGCTAGAGCAGCAAGAAAATTATCAACGCAATGCTTTCTGGAACTACTTAAGTGCAGCCACGCGTGGACACGCCGAAGCGCAATATAGAGTGGGTAAACACTTTCTTAAAGGTAGTCTAGGTTTAGATCAGAATTATTTTCATGCTGAAGAATGGCTGAATAAGGCTAAACAGCAAGGTCATTTAAAAGCTGCGCGGCTGTTATCAAATACTTATAGCCAAATGAGTGTCCAATATTAAATAAAAAACCAGCCCAAAGGCTGGTTTTTTTATGCGCTTTAATTAAGCACCAATTTTTCGGTATTTCTGACGCTTCGCTGCCAGATCATCGCCATATTTCTTACGGCGATACTCTTCAAACTCGGTATAGTTACCGGTGAAGAATTCTGGAGTCTCATCTTCAAATGACAAGATGTGAGTCGCAATACGGTCCAGGAACCAGCGGTCATGCGATACCACCATCACACAGCCCGGGAAGACCAAAATCGCATCTTCTAACGCACGTAAAGTTTCTACGTCCAAGTCGTTTGATGGTTCATCAAGCAGGATAACGTTCGCACCTTGTTGCAGGATTTTCGCAAGTTGTAAACGGTTACGCTCACCACCTGACAATTCACCTACGCGTTTTTGCTGATCTTGGCCTTTAAAGTTAAAGCGCCCGATATAAGCACGAGATGCAATTTCATAATCACCCACTTTCAGGATATCCAGACCGCCAGACACTTCTTCCCAAACGGTTTTATTGTTATCTAGGGTGTCACGAATCTGACCCACATAAGCAACTTTTACAGAATCACCCAAAGTCACTGTACCAGTATCGGGTTGCTGTTCGCCCGTCATCATACGGAACAATGTAGTTTTACCTGCACCGTTTGGACCTACGATACCGACAATCGCTGTTGGTGGTACTGTGAAAGACAAGTCTTTATACAGCAGTTTGTCACCAAACGATTTGCTGATCCCTTCAACTTCAACCACCTTGTTGCCCAGACGTGGACCAGGTGGAATGTAAATTTCAGAAGTTTCATTACGTTGCTGGAATTCACGAGAGTTAAGCTCTTCGAAACGCTCCATACGTGCTTTGTTTTTCTTCTGCTGGCCTTTCGCATTTGAACGAACCCATTCAAGTTCTTTTTTCAATGCTTTAGCAAAAGATTCTTCCTGCTTGTTCTCTTGTTCTAAACGCGCATTTTTCTGTTCCAGCCAAGAAGAATAGTTACCTTGATAAGGAATACCATGTCCGCGGTCAAGCTCCAGAATCCACTCGGCCACGTTATCAAGGAAGTAACGGTCGTGCGTAATCGCCACGATAGTGCCCGGGAAGTCTTTCAGGAAGCGTTCCAGCCAAGATACAGATTCTGCATCCAAGTGGTTGGTTGGTTCGTCAAGAAGCAACATGTCTGGTTTAGACAGCAGTAAACGACATAATGCAACACGACGGCGTTCACCACCTGAAAGCATGGTTACATCTGCATCCCATGCAGGCAGATTTAATGCTGCTGCAGCCTGTTCCAACTGGTTATTCAGGTTATGCGCATCCCAAGTCTGGATAATTGCTTCCAGTTTTTCCTGTTCTTTCGCCAAAGCATCGAAGTCTGCATCCGGATCTGCATAGTCTGCAAATACCTGATCAAGGCGCTCTAATGCATCAAGTGCTTCACGTACGCCGTCTTCAACGTTGCCACGAACGTCTTTGGTTGGATCAAGTGGTGGTTCTTGCTCGAGGTAACCGATTTTGATACCCGGTTGCGCACGTGCTTCACCAGAGAAATCTTTATCTACGCCCGCCATAATACGAAGCAAAGTAGATTTACCTGCACCGTTCAGACCAAGCACACCAATTTTTGCGCCTGGGAAAAATGATAAGGAGATATCCTTGAGGATTTCGCGCTTCGGCGGAACCATCTTGGACACTCGGTTCATCGTATAAATATATTGGGCCACGTAGGACTCCTCAATTGAAAAACCAAATGGGGAAGAAACAACCTCCCCTGCTCAATCATGAGCGAAAAAATAATCGGCTATTATACGCAGAAAGTCTTAAAAACATAAGCCATTCACGTGAAGTTAATGCCTTGTTACAAGTTTAATCCTGTTTATTTTTCAAACAGTATTTCTGACACCTAAACTTGCATTATTTTGCTGATGCTATATCGTTAATTAAGATATTTATTTGAATAAATATGCACTTTTCTTCATATTTCAAGTGCTAATATTTGAGCAGTTTCAATACAGCAGAAAACACAAGAAGACCAACGATCATGACTTATAAAGCAGAAACTTTAGC